>CAYWUD010000346.1:0-2849 GCA_964461355.1 uncultured Pseudomonadales bacterium
GATCGCACAAGGCGGCATCAGGCGGCATCAGGCGGCACCCGAAGTCATACAGCGCCCGCCTGACGACCGGCCGTTTCGCCGCGACCGCCAGGCGACGGCCGTTTTTACCGCAACAAGGAGTAAGCAGATGTACTTTGTTGGCGCTCATGTCAGCGCAGCCGGCGGGGTGGAAAACGCCCCTCTGAACGCCGCCGCAATCGGCGCAACCGCCTTTGCCCTGTTTACCAAGAACCAGCGGCGCTGGCAGGCCAAACCTCTGACCACCCGGAGCATCGACGCGTTCAAGAGCAATTGTGCGCGCCATGGCTTTGCTCCAGCCCAGATCCTGCCGCATGACAGCTACCTGATCAATCTCGGCCATCCCGACGCCGAGGCGCGCCAGCAGTCTCTGGCCGCCTTTATCGACGAGCTCGAGCGCTGCGCCCTGCTCGGCCTGGATCGCCTGAATTTTCATCCCGGCAGCTGGCTTAGGCGGGGTAGCGAAGACGCCAGCCTGACGCTGATTGCCGATGCGCTCAATCGCGCCCTGGAACAGACTCGGGGCATCACGGCAGTACTGGAAAACACCGCCGGACAAGGCTCCAACCTTGGCTACAGTTTCGAGCAGCTGGCTGCGATCATCGATCAGGTTGAAGACAAGAGCCGCATCGGTGTCTGCATCGACACCTGCCATGCCTTTACCGCCGGTTACGACCTGCGCAGCGCAGCCGGCTTCAAGGAAACCTTCAGCGAGTTCGAACGCACGGTCGGCTTTGCCTATCTCAAGGGGATGCACCTTAACGATGCGAAGACCGCACTGGGTAGCCGGGTCGATCGGCATCACTCTCTGGGGGCCGGCGAAATCGGCTGGGACTGTTTTCGCATGATCATGCAGGACGCCCGATTCGAAGGCGTTCCCATGGTGCTGGAAACGATCGAACCGACGCTCTGGCCCGAAGAGATCGCCCAACTCAAGGCGTTTGCCGCCGAGTAAACCTGCGCAGTAAAACAGCGACCATCAAAAAACGCCCGTATCGGGCGTTTTTTGATTCAGGCGCGCATCAGGCCTGCGGTCATCTGGGCAAAATACTCGCCGGCGCGGATACCGCCTGCGGTATCCATCCGCATCACCCGCATCCCCAGCGCCTGGAAACCATCCACCAGCAGTCTGGCGACCAGCGCGGTATCTTCGCGCTCGGCATCCATACCGCACTGCTCGACAAACTGCTGCAGAATGCGCGCGCAGTAGTTGTCATGCTCTTCCTTCAGCGAACGCAGCTCGGGCAAATCGTTGAGCACATGCAGAAGGCGCGGCAGACCGGGATTCTGCTGACAGTTGCACACCAGCTGCTCAGCCAGCCAGGCCATGCTGGCGGCCCAGTCCTCTCCCATGCCGGACAGCTCGGCAAACATCTCTTCGACGTTTTTCAGGTAGCGCTGGGCCAGGGCGTAGAAGATCGACTGTTTATTGGGGAAGTACTGGTAGATCGAGGCCACCGGAATGTCGGCCTCGCGGGCGATATGGTTGGTACTGACCGCGCCATAGGCGTTTTTCAGCAGCAAACGACCGGTCGCCTCGAGAATGCGGTTTACCCGCTCACGCGCACGCCGCTGGCTCGGTTGCTTGCGGGGCAATACGGTATCATCAGCAGCAAAGCTCGTTCGCTTGCGCTCGGCAGTGGGGAAAGTAGTCATCCTGTTTACTCTCTGTTCTTGTACTGAGCAAGTACGCCCGCCTTCAATGGGACGAGCATCATGACAGAGCCGTTCCGGCGAACCACGACCGGACACAGACTCCTCGGGTGGCTGACTTCACTCCTTGAACAATCGACTCAATGTTAGAGCCGCCAGCCACTTCAATGGGCCATCCTATCCGCTGTCCCGAGAAAAGTAAAAACCTTACTCGCTACACGCTTATTGCGACGAAAATCACTGCGCGCAACTTCTCCACGGGTCTTACCCCGGCTGGTACATGGATTCGATCTCGCCGCGAAAACGCTGCAGAATCACATTTCGACGCAACTTCAGGGTCGGCGTGAGTTCCCCGGCCTCGATCGAGAACGCCTGTGGCAGCAGGGTAAAACGCTTGATCTTTTCAAAACGCGCCAGCTCGGCCTGCAGCTCCTCAAGACGCTTGTGAAAGAGTTCGACTATCGCGCTGTGACGGATCAGCTCCAGGCGATCACGAAACTCGATACCCAGCTGCTGGGCGTACTGCTCCAGTGTCTCGAAATTGGGTACGATCAGCGCCGAAACGAACTTGCGATCATCACCGATCACCGCGATCTGCTCGACAAAGCGGCAGCGGCCAACGGTGCCTTCGATCAGCTGCGGTGCAATATACTTACCGCCCGAGGTTTTCATCAGCTCCTTCAGGCGTTCGGTGATGCACAGCTGCCCGCTGTCGGCATCATAGCGTCCGGCATCGCCGGTTCTGAGCCATCCGTCGGCAAAGGTCGCCGCTGTTGCTTCGGGCTTGTTGTAATAGCCCCGCATCACCGTAGGGCCCTTGACCAGCACTTCGTTCTCGGCGCCAAGACGCACCTCGATTTCCGGCATCAGCGTACCGACCGTACCGATTTCGGCCTGCCCCGGGCTGTAACAGGAAACCGTGCCGCAGGTTTCGGTCATGCCGTAACCGAAGATCACCGGCAAGCCGATGCTCTGGAAGAAGCGATCCACCTGATGATCAAGCCGTGCCCCGCCACAGGGCAGATAGCGCAGACGCCCGCCCATCAGAGCGCGAATCTTGGCAAACACCAGTCGATCAGCCAGCACCTGGCTAAAACGGGCCATCCCGGTCAGCGACCGGCCCTGCTGGCGCGCCGTGAAGGCGGCTTCGCCCTGGGTCCGGGCCCAGGAGAACAGAC
>CAYWUD010000347.1:0-2825 GCA_964461355.1 uncultured Pseudomonadales bacterium
CAGATCGTGCACCACCCCCTGCGCCACATTGGCCAGATAGAAACTGCCCAGAAAAGAGCCGATACCCCGTAACACCGCAATCAGTACCACCAGTACGGGGACGATCACCACCGACTCGGCACCGAAGCCCCAGGCTTTAAGAGCTGGCGGCAGCACCGTATCGAGCCGCCCCTCCAGCGCACTGGTAAAGTATTTGACCGCCTCGGCAAACGCGGGCTGGGACAGAGCAAACAGCATATAGCCCAGAATACTGACCGCAAACATCAGCCAGTACGGACGCACATAGCTCAAGAGACGCAGGTAAACCGTAATCGAAGGTTTCACTACACACACCCTTCCTGATTCAAGGATTCTGCGGATCAGCTGCCCCGCAGAGGAAAAGCCCGGTATGATACACCTTTGGCCGTAACTCGAGCAGTCCCATGCAGTTTCAACACCTGAGCCTCTCGCAATACCAGACCCTGCGCACACACAGCGAGGTCGTCGAGGCCGATGCCTTTGGGGACAAGGTGCTCAGAAAAGCCGATGGCAGCTACCTCAAGCTGTTCCGACGCAAACGCCTGCTCTCATCCGCCACACTCAAACCCTACTCGCGCCGCTTTGCTGATAACGCTGCACGCCTGCAGGCGCTGGGAATTCCCACCGTGCAGGTCCTGGCCCTGTACCGCATCCCTGAACTCCAGCGCACCGCCGTTCACTATGCGCCACTGGCCGGAGACACCCTGCGTCACCTCATTTACCAGCTGCCCGAAGCCGAGCGCGCCACACTTGCGCGCCAGCTTGCTTCCTTTATTGAGGAACTGCACCAGAAAGGGGTCTACTTTCGCTCGTTGCATCTTGGCAATGTCGTGCGTACCCCTGAGGGCACACTGGGTCTGATCGACATTGCCGACATGAAGTTCTACCGCAGACCTCTGTCGTCCAAACTCCGACAGCGTAACCGCAAGCACCTGGCTCGCTACCCGAACGACCTTGCACTGCTGCCCACTTTGAGCTGCTGAACCTCACGCCCGTAAGCACGCTCTGCCGCGCAAAATTGCCTGCACACACCCACCGTATGACCACAATCGCAGCGCCAAGAAAATGCTTTTCTATAGGCGCGCACACTTTTTGATCAATGCAAATCCTTCCTGCAAACCTTAAAAACACAAACAGAACAACGGCTTACGCTTTGCTGACAAATTGTATCGCTGCAAATTGCGCAAAAAAAAACCAATTCTGCGGTTTTGACCACTGGCACTGTAGGGCATCAATCGATATAGTACGCCGCTCAAATGGCCTGACCATTTTCCCGGTATCGATGCCTGGTTCCTGTTGGCGATCATCTCCTTCAAACCAGCACCCAACCCCCGGAAATGCGGGTGCCCCTGCTGAAGGACGTCATCTTTGGTAAGGCCATGACTTGTTGCTGGCAACCAGCTCAAGCCGCTATCCCTGAGTCCTCCTTCCACCCTCAAGGTGAAGGACAGTTGTCCACTGATATCCATTAGAGAATCAAGATGAATCGAGCCACCAAGATCCTGATCGCAGGTATCTTCGTAAACCTGTGTTTGGGCGTACTCTACTCCTGGAGTGTTTTCAGCAAGTCCCTGATCAACGATGCCGGCTGGAGCACCGCTGACGCAGGCTCTCCCTATGCCTGGGCATTCATGACCTTCTCCGCCTGCGTACTGATCGCCGGTTACCTGCAAGACCGCATTGGTCCGCAGCGTCTGGTTATCATGGGCGCCAGCCTGGTAGGTCTGGGCATGATCGCGTCCAGCTTTGCATCCAGCCCGATGCTGCTGAACATCACCTTCGGCCTGATGGTCGGTGGCGGTATCGGCCTGGCATACGCCTGCCTGTGCCCGGCGGCCATGAAATGGTTCCACGCTTCCAAGAAAGGCATGGTTAACGGCCTGATCGTGGGTGCCTTCGGTTTTGCTCCGGTATACATGGCTCCGCTGGCTACCTGGATGATCGGCGCATTCGGTCTGAGCACTTCCTTCCTGGTTCTGGGCTGCGGCGTTCTGGCAATCGCGGTACCGCTGGCCTTCACCATCGTTAACCCGCCGGCAGACTACAAAGCTGAAGTTCCGGCTGGCTACAAGGGTAAAGCCGGTGCCGCTACCAGCGACATGAACTGGAAACAGATGCTGAAGACCCGTCAGTTCTACTTCCTGTTCGCCATGTTCGCCATGAACTCTGCAGCCGGTGCGATGCTGATCGGTAACCTGCTGAAGATCATCGACATCCAGGCTGACTTCACCGAGATGACCATCAACATCATCGCGCTGCTGGCGGTCTTCAACTGTGCCGGTCGTGTGGGCATGGGCATGCTGTCCGACAAGATCGGCTGCATCAACACCCTGCTGGTAGCCTTCGCGCTGCAGAGCATCAACATGTTCATGTTCCCGAGCCTGACCACTGAAATCGGCTTCATGGTCGGTGCCGCTCTGGCGGGTATCGGTTACGGTGCCGGTCTGGCGATCTTCCCGTCCCTGTGCACCGAGTACTACGGTCTGAAGAACTACGGCACCAACTACGGTGTTCTGTACCTGGCCTGGGGTATCAGTGCGTTCATCGCCAAGACTGTTGTTGAAATGGCCGGTAGCTTCTCTGCCTCCTTCAACATCTTCCTGGGCATGCTGATCGCTTCTGCCGTGATCGCTCTGATCACCAAGCCGGTCAAGGCTGCTGCCGAAGAAGCAGAAACCGAACTGGCTTCTGCCTGATCCGACAGGATCCCGAGCAAGGCCCAGGCCTTGCTCTTCCAATAAAAAAGCCCGCTTAGTGCGGGCTTTTTTATTTTGCAGAGTGTATGAAGGTATTTAGCTAACAGCTGG
>CAYWUD010000348.1:0-2821 GCA_964461355.1 uncultured Pseudomonadales bacterium
CAAGGAGATGCACGTCGGTCACCTGCGTTCGACCATCATCGGTGATGCCGTGGTTCGAACCCTGGAATTTCTCGGCCACAAGGTGATCCGCTGCAACCATATCGGCGACTGGGGCACCCAGTTCGGCATGCTGATCGCTCACCTCGAAGAGGTGATGAAAGAAAACCCGGATGTCCTCGACAGCGCACTGGGCGAGCTGGAAGAGTTCTACCGCGCCGCCAAGCAGAAGTTCGATGCCGATGCCGACTTTGCCAACCGTGCCCGTCAGTACGTGGCCAAGCTGCAGGCCGGCGATCCCGAGTTCCTGAAGATGTGGCAGAAGCTGGTCGATATCACCATGACCCAGAACCAGCGCAACTACGAGCGTCTGAACGTGTCGCTGAGCCGTGATAACGTGATGGGCGAGAGCATGTACAACCCGATGCTGCCGGCCATTATCGACGAACTGAAGGCCAAGGGGCTGGCGGTCGAGGACGACGGCGCTCTGGTGGTGTATCTCGACGAGTACAAGAACAAGAACGGCGATCCGATGGGCGTGATCGTGCAAAAGCGCGACGGTGGCTTCCTGTACACCACCACCGATCTGGCCTGCGCCAAGTACCGCAGCGAGACGCTGAACGCCGACCGTATCCTCTACTACATCGATTCGCGTCAGGCGCAGCACCTGCAGCAGGCCTGGACCATCGCCCGCAAGGCCGAACTGGTGCCTGCCCACGTATCGCTCGAGCACCATGCCTTCGGCATGATGCTGGGCAAGGACGGCAAGCCGTTCAAGACCCGCGCCGGCGGCGTGGTCAAGCTGGCCGACCTGCTCGATGAAGCCCAGGTGCGTGCCGCCCAGCTGATCAATGAAAAGAACCCGGATCTGACCGACGCACAGAAAGAAGAGGTGGTCCGCGCCGTGGCGATCGGCGCGGTGAAATACGCGGATCTGTCCAAGAACCGCACCACCGACTACATCTTCGACTGGGACCAGATGCTCTCCTTCGAGGGCAACACCGCCCCCTACCTGCAGTACGCCTACACCCGTATCTGCTCCATCTTCCGCAAGGCCGGGGTCGATGTCGAGGCGCTGCAGGGCGCGATCAGCATTACCGAGGACGCCGAGCGCGCCCTGGCGCTGAAGCTGGCGCAGTTCAGTGAGACCGTCGAAAACGTCGGCCGCGAAGGCTGTCCGCATCTGCTGTGCGCCTACCTGTACGAGCTGGCCGGCGCCTTCATGAGCTTCTACGAAGCCTGCCCGGTGAACAAGGACGGCGTGGCCGACGACGTACGCGCCAGCCGCCTGAAACTCTGTGCCGATGTGGCCAAGGTGCTGAAAAACGGTCTGGACCTGCTGGGGATCGAAACCGTCGAACAGATGTAAGCGGTTTTTCTCTCACCATCAAAAAAGCAGCCCTCGGGCTGCTTTTTTGATGCTTCCAAACGGGCCTTCGCTCTCTGGCTTCAGTTAAGTTCCTGCGGGTCGACATCCAGACTCCAGCGTACCCGGCGCGCCTCGGGCAGCGCTTCAAGCCACGCGCAAAGCGCCTGCAGACACTGATGCAGCGGCCCGCGAGCGGCCGCCTGAATCAGCAACAGCGCCCGGTAGCGTCCCTGACGCCGCTCCATCGGTGCAGCCATCGGTCCCACCGGCTGAATGCCGTCGGGCCCACCGAGCCGGTGAGCGTTGAGCCATTCACCCAGAAAACCCCGGCACTGGCGCAGCAGCCCTTCGGCCTCGGCCAGCTGGGCAGCCTCGGCCCGCAGCAGCGCCAGGTGGCGGTAGGGCGGCAACTGCAGGCTGCGCCGTTCGGCCAGCAGGCGCTGGGCGAACGGGCCATAGCCCTCGGTCACCAGCCGCTGCAGAATTTCGTGCTCGGGGTAATAGCTCTGAATCAGCACCTCGCCGGAACGCTCGGCGCGCCCGGCCCGCCCGGCCACCTGCAGAATGAGCTGGCCGGTCTTTTCCGCACCACGAAAATCGGCACTGAACAGCCCGCCGTCGGCATTGAGGATCACCACCAGCGTGACACCGGGGAAATGATGCCCCTTTGCCAGCATCTGCGTGCCTACCAGAATGCAGGGTTCCCCGGCCAGGACCGGCGCCAGCAGACGCTGCATCGCCTCCTTGCGACTGGTGCTGTCGCGATCGACGCGGATCACCGGCACCTTGGGAAACAGGTTGGCCAGATACTGCTCGCTGCGCTCGGTGCCCTGCCCCACCGGCGCCAGCCCCGCCTGACGGCACTGGGGGCAGCGCGTGGGCAGCGGCAGCTCGTGATCGCAATGATGACAGTGCAGGTGCGGCGGACGCAGGTGCAGCGTCAGATGAGCATCGCAGTGGGGACAATCGGCAATCCAGCCACAGTGATTGCAGGCCAGCGCCGGCGCAAAGCCGCGCCGATTGAGAAACACCAGCACCTGCTGCCCTCGCGCCAGATGGGCACCGATGCGCGTCACGGTGGTCTGCGCCAGTCCCTCGGCCAGGGGTTCCGTGCGCAGGTCCAGCAGTTCGAGCCGCGGCGGCTGCGCGCCGCCGGCCCGTTCGCGCAGCGGCAGATAGCGATACCGGCCTGCCTCGACATTGGCCAGGCTCTCCAGCGTCGGGGTGGCACTGCCGAGCACGACCGGCACCCCCGCCTGCCGGGCACGGAACACGGCCAGATCACGCGCCGAGTAACGCAGGCTGTCCTGCTGCTTGTAGGAGGCATCGTGCTCCTCGTCGACAATCACCAAACCCAGCCGCGGCATCGGGGTAAAGATCGCCGAACGGGTGCCGATTAGAATGCCCGCCAGCCCACGACTGGCCTGTAACCAGCTGTGCAAGCGCTCACGATCA
>CAYWUD010000349.1:0-2815 GCA_964461355.1 uncultured Pseudomonadales bacterium
GAGGCCGAACTCGCCGATCGAGTCATCGTATTTTTCATTCGAGTCGAGTACCCGCTCCTGCAGGAGGCGTCCCTGCTGATCGCGCAGCCAGTAGATTTCCAGCGCCCCGCTGTCCGCCACACTGTGCAGCTGATCACTGCCGATAAAGGCACTGTCGGCGCCATCGAAACCATTGGCTTCAAACTGCACATACAGTGCGCTGGTATCCGGATGCGCCGCCAGCGTACTGGCCGCCAGCTGGCTGACCTGCTCACGGCTCAGGTGCGCCGCGTCCTCGGCAATACTGGCGGCAAGATTCTGTGCCAGTGACTCGGGCACCCGAAACACCCCCTCGAGGAAGCCACCGATCTGATTGCCCAGACGTGCCGCTTCGCTGTTAAGACGCCCCAGTACCTCGCGCTCCATCGACTGCTCGGCCTGATCCACGAGCTCAAGCTTCATCGCATCCAGGTCATGCCTGAGATTGAGAGCCAGCACCAGCGTGAACAGGACAAAGGCTGCGATCAAACTCACCAACAGCTTGATCCTCAGCGAGGAGGAACGAATCAGTTCATTCATGGGTACAACTCCAAACCACCCCAGGATGTGAGCATATACACGCTTTAGTTAAGGTGATGTCGCGTGCCGCCACAAGGTGAAGCGAGAATCCGGCCCATGAAAAAGCCCGCCAGATGGCGGGCTTTTTCATGGGCCGGGCGCTTTATACTAGAGCGCGAGCAGCAGCGCCAGTGTCAGTCCCGCACCGCAGACCGCCGTACCATAGCTGACCAGCCGTGCGCCACCCCCCGGATGAAAGCCCAGATCGTGCAGGCCATGGAAGATCCGGTGCGCCGCATGCCAGAGGGTCAGTGCTACCACCCCCAGAATCAGCAGCAGGCCGATCCAGCTTGAGGCAAAGCCCTGCATGCGCTCGAAACTCAGCGCATCGGCCGGCAGCAGCCCCAGTGGCACCGCAATCCCGGTGATAAAGATCAGCACCGGCAGCAGGAATGCGGTCAGCACGCCACCGGCACCGAACAGGCCCCAGAAGAAGGGTTCATTATGTTGCCATTTCATCCCTGCACCCCCCAGAGCGATGCTGCAATCACCAGAACCGAAACCAGCGCAAAGCCGGCCCAGTGCCCTTTGACCAGTACGCTCGCGGCCAGCTTCTGTTCACCGACAAAGATCGGCGGCATCGCCTTGGGCGCAATCGCGAACCAGGTCAGGCTGTGGTAGAGACACATCCCAAGGCTCAGTACGCTGAAGACGATCATCAGCGGGTTGGCCTGTACCGCCAGCCAGCCGGACCAGGCCTCGGGCCCGCGCACCAGCGCGGTCAGGCCGATGATCAGGTTGAGCATATACAGGGCCATAAAGACCACCGTCGCCTCGCGCAGCATATACGCCTTGTAGAAGGGATGGCGCATAAACCAGTTGCCCGGCATCTGCGGTTGATAGGGTTTTCGACTCATGATTTGGCCCCCCCCGGAATCAGTTTCGACAGCGCCCAGTTGCTGGCGCCCACCACTTTCTCCTGCTGAATCGCCGCCGCCGGATCGACCGACTTGGGACAGACCTCGGAGCAGTAACCGACAAAGGTACAGCTCCAGACACCGTCGGCCGTATTCATCGCCTCCTGACGGGCACGGTTGCCCTGATCGCGGTTATCGGCGTTGTAACGGTGCCCCAGCGCGAGCGCGGCGGGGCCGACAAACTGCGGGTTGAGGCCGAACTGCGGACAGGCCGAGTAGCAGAGCAGGCAGTTGATGCACATGCTGTACTGCTTGAACATCGCCAGCTGTTTCGGGCTCTGCCTGTACTCACCCGCCTGAATCGTCTCGCGCTCGGGCACAGGCTGCTGCCCGGTGGCCGCGGCATCGACGATAAAGGGCTTCATCGCCTCGAGCTTTTCCAGGAAACCTTCCTGATCGACCGCCAGATCACGCTCGATGGCGAAGTTCTTCAGCGGTTCGACACGGATCGGATTCGGGTAGAAGTCGCGCAGAAAGGTTTCACAGCCCAGACGCGGCACGTTATTGACCACCATGCCGCAGGAACCGCAGACTGCCATGCGACAGCTCCAGCGGTAGGTCAGGCTCGAATCGAGCTCATCCTTGATATAGCCCAGCGCGTCGAGCATCGACCAGTCTTCGACATAGGGAATTTCGAAGCGGTCGTAGTGCGGCTCGTCATCGTAGTCGGCGATATAGCGCTGCACTTCCAGAGTAATGGTCTGACTCATCAGTGCTCCTCCAGTGCGGCCTGCGGCTGAACAGACTCTGCGGACTTTTCTTCGGCAGCGGCCCCGTAGACCCGGGCGGCCGGCGCATAGCGGGTGACATTCACCGGCTCGTACTCAAGCCGCGGCGCCGCACTGCCCTGGTAATAGGCCAGGCTGTGCTTGAGGAAGTGCTCGTCGTCACGCGCTTCATAACCGTCCAGACGCTGGTGGGCACCGCGCGACTCCCTGCGATTGAGTGCACTGATCGCCATCGCATGGGCCACTTCCAGACAGGACTTGAGCTCGTAGGCGAGCAGAATCTCGGTATTGAAGGCGCGGCTCTGATCCTCGAGGGTGATGCGCTCGAAGCGCTCGCGCAGCTCCGCGATCTTGTCGACCCCGGCCTGCATCTCCTCCTCCATACGGTAGATGCCGAACGCCTCCTCCATGATGAGGTTCATCTCCTTGCGGATATGACTGGCCTTCTCGCCCCCCTTGGCACCGCGCAGCGCCTCGATCTGTGCAATCAGCGCCTCGCCCTGTGCCTCCAGCGCCGCGCGGGAGGAAACCGGATGCTCCTTCGCAAAGGCTGCGGCCTCAAGACCTGCCACC
>CAYWUD010000350.1:0-2794 GCA_964461355.1 uncultured Pseudomonadales bacterium
TGCTGGCCGGTGTGCTGCTGCAGGTGGCGGTCAATCTGATCAACAACTACGGTGAGCGTCATTACTAGTTTGAAAGTGTGCTGCCCGAGGCGGCACTGGCGCTGGCGCGGATTCGGCGTAACAACCGTATCGGTCTTGCCTGTGGGCTGATCGGCGCCTTGATCGGCGTTTATCTGGTGCTGGCGGTGGGCTGGCCGCTGCTGCTGCTGGGTGTGATCGGTCTGGTGGGTGCCTATGGCTATACCGGGGCGCCGATCGACTACAAGTCGCAGGGGCTCGGGGTGGTGCTGGTATTCTGGCTGATGGGCGTGCTGATGGTCTGCGGCAGTTACTACGCCGTTTCCGGTCAGTGGAGTGCGCAGGCATTCTGGCTGTCGCTGCCGATCAGCATGCTCTCCTCGGCGCTGCTGCTCAGCAACGAGCTGCGTGATCTGGACGAGGACCGTGCCCAGGGGATCGCGACCCTCAGTGTGCGCATCGGCTTCAAACCGGCGCTGGCGCTGTATCTCGTGCTGCTGCTGGGTGTGTACCCGCTCGGGTTTGCCTATCTTCTGGCCGGCTGGCTGGTCAACGGCTTCTGGCTGCTGCCCTCTATGGCCCTGTTGTGGCCGATCTGCCGCTGTCTGCAGCGCGGCGCGCCCTATGCGGCCTTGCCGCCCTGGAGCGGGCGCCACTTCATGCTGTTTGGCGTCGGTTTTCTGCTCGCACTGCTGTAGCCCTCCGCCGCTCTGCGGTCTCTTTTTTGTCGCAGGCCTTGAATTTGCCTCGGGCCACTCCCATATCCCCTTCAGACCTTAAATGATGCCCGCCGGGCAGGAATTCTTGTAAAGGGGCCTTTGCGACCATGACCGTAGCTGAGAACAAGGAAACTCTGGGCTTTCAGACCGAGGTGAAGCAACTGCTGCACCTGATGATCCACTCCCTCTACTCCAACCGTGAGATCTTTCTGCGTGAGCTGATCTCCAACGCCAGTGACGCTGCCGACAAGCTGCGTTTTGAGGCGCTGCACAACGGTGCGCTGTACGAAAATGATCCCGATCTGCGGATTGAGGTCAGTTTCGATCAGGAGCAGCGGCAGGTGCGCGTGCGCGACAACGGGATCGGCATGAACCGTGAGGATGTGATTGCGCATCTGGGAACCATTGCCAAATCCGGTACAGCGCAGTTTCTCGAATCACTGTCGGGCGATCAGAAAAAGGATTCCCAGCTGATCGGCCAGTTCGGTGTGGGCTTTTACTCCGCCTTTATCGTCGCCGACAAGGTCACCGTACTGACCCGTCGTGCCGGTGAACCGGTCGAGAACGGTGTGCGCTGGGAGTCCGCCGGTGAAGGCGAGTTCACCGTCGAGCCGATCGAGCGGGCCGAGCGCGGCACCGAGATCATCCTGCACCTCAAGGCCGATGCTGCCGAATTTGCCGACGGCTTCCGCCTGCGCAGCATTATCCGCAAGTACTCCGACCATATCTCCCTGCCGATCCAGATGCTCGAAGAGTCTCTGGAAGCAGACGACGAAGAGAAAAAAGAGCCCAAGTTCGAGACCGTCAACAAGGCGACCGCGCTCTGGGCCCGTTCGCGTACCGAGGTCGAAGACAGCGAATACACCGAGTTCTACCATCACCTCAGCCACGATTTTTCCGATCCGCTGACCTGGAGTCACAACAAGGTCGAGGGCAAGCTCGAGTACACCAGCCTGCTGTACATTCCCGCCAAGGCGCCGTTCGATCTGTATCACCGTGAAATGCAGCGCGGCCTCAAGCTCTATGTGCAGCGCGTCTTTATCATGGATGAAGCCGAGCAGTTTCTGCCGAGCTACCTGCGTTTCGTGAAGGGTGTGGTCGATTCCAACGACCTGTCCCTGAACGTTTCGCGCGAAATCCTGCAGCAGGATCCGCAGGTCGATGCGATGCGCAGCGCCCTGACCAAGCGGGTGCTGGACATGCTGGGCAAGCTGGCGAAGAAGGAGCCCGAGCAGTACGCAAGCTTCTGGCGGGAGTTCGGTCAGGTACTCAAGGAAGGCCCGGCCGAAGACTACAGCAACCGCGAAAAGATCGCCGATCTGCTGCGCTTTAGTACCACGCATACCGACCAGCCGGATCAGGATCAGTCCCTGAAGGCCTATGTCGAGCGCATGGGCGAAGGTCAGGACAAGATCTATTACGTGGCCGCCGAGAGCTTCAATGCGGCGAAGAACAGCCCGCATCTGGAGATTTTCCGCAAGAAGGGGATCGAGGTACTGCTGCTGTCCGAGCGCGTCGACGAGTGGCTGATGAGCCACCTGCGCGACTTCGACGGCAAGCCGCTCGTTGATGTTGCCCGTGGCGCGCTGGATCTCGGTGAACTCGACAGCGACGAGGAAAAGGCCGAGCAGGAACAGGTTGCCGAGGCGAAGAAGGATCTGGTCGAGCGCATCAGCAAGGTGCTCGAGGATCAGGTACAGGAGGTGCGGGTCACCCACCGTCTGACCGATTCTCCGGCCTGCCTGGTGGTCGGCGAATACGATATGGGCGCACAGATGCAGCGCATCCTCAAGGCCGCAGGTCAGGAGGTACCCGAATCGAAGCCGATCTTCGAGATCAACCCGACCCACCCGCTGCTCGAGCGGCTTGATCAGCTGGCCGACGAGGATCGCTTTGCCGATCTCTCCAAGGTGCTGTTCGATCAGGCACTGCTGGCCGAAGGCGGGCAGCTGGAGGATCCGGGCAGCTATGTGCAGCGTCTGAACAAGCTGCTGCTGGAGCTGGCGGGTTAATTTCGTAAGCGCCAGACATAAAAAAACCGGGCCCTGGGCCCGGTT
>CAYWUD010000351.1:0-2787 GCA_964461355.1 uncultured Pseudomonadales bacterium
GTGCTGCAGGATCTGCACGTGCGCGCCTTCAAGACCGGAGCTCTGGCCGGTATCGAGCAGGTGGCGGTGGTCAGACGTCTGGCCCAACAGCATCCCGACTGCGCCCTCGTTATCGACCCGGTACTGGCCGGCGGTGGTGGCGGGGCTCTCGGCAGTAGCAACCTCGCCGAAGCACTGTTTGCCGACCTGATTCCGCTGGCCACACTGGTCACCCCCAACACTCTGGAAGCCGAGCGCCTGACGGGCCAGAGTGACCCTGCTCAGGCCGCAGCGACACTGATCGCACAGGGAGCCGGCGCGGTACTGATCACCGGTACCCATGCGCCCACCGAGGCGATCTGCCACCGCCTGTATCTAGCTGACGGCTCCTACGAAGAATTTTTCAATGCCCGCCTGAGCGGTGAGTATCACGGTTCGGGCTGCACCCTCGCCGCCGCCATTGCCGCCGGACTGGCCCGCCAGCTTCCCCTGCGCGAAGCCTGTCGCCGCGCTCTGGCCTACTGCCTGAACAGCCTGAGCCATGCCCGCCAGCTGGGACGCGGACAGGCTCTGCCCGATCGCCTCTGGTCTCTGGAGTCCTACACATGAAGCCGCCGTTACAGGGGCTGTACGGTATTACCGACAGCCAGCTGATGCCCGACGACAGCGTCCTGCTGCACGCGGTTGAAGCTGCTCTGCGCGGCGGCATGCGCCTGCTGCAGTACCGCGACAAAAGCCAGGACCGAAATCGGCGCCTGCGTCAGGCGCGCGCCCTGCAGGCACTGTGTCACCGCTATAGCGTCCCCCTGCTGATCAACGACGATGTCGAACTGGCACTGGCCGTTGGCGCCGCCGGCGTGCATCTGGGACAGGAAGACGGTTGTCTTGAACAGGCACGCCGTTTACTGGGACCGAGCGCGATTATCGGCGCCACCTGCCACGACAGCCTCGCGCTGGCCGAACAGGCCGCAACGGCCGGCGTTGATTATCTGGCTTTTGGCCGCTTTTACCCGAGCCAGACCAAACCCAACGCCCGCCCGGCCGACCCCGACATCCTACTGCAGGCGAAAGACCGTTTTAACCTGCCGGTGGTGGCGATCGGCGGCATCGATCTTGACCGTGGCCAGGCACTGATCAGCCAGGGTGCGGACCTTCTGGCCGTGGTCCACGGACTCTTCGGCCAGACCGACGCAGAGGCTCAGGCACGGGCATTTGCGCGATTATTTGAGACAAGCCCAAGGAATCGAAGGTAAAAAAATTTTTTCATAAATCCATTTGACGACTTTCAGGGTAAGTGCATAAATTGAACAGGCTGTTAACGCGGCTGTTTTTATCAGTGCAATACCGAGTTTTGTGGTCAGAACATCGCCCTGCAGTGCATAAAGCAACACCTACGTTCACAGCGGATGAATGGGTCGCAACCTGCGACCGGAGCAAATTTAAGCAATACAGGATTGAGAAATGTCTGACCTCCTGAACGGTACCGTTAAGTTCTTCAACGACGCTAAAGGCTACGGCTTCATCTCCCAGGAAAACGGCCCGGATGTATTCGTGCACTTCAGCGCCATCAACGGCTCTGGCTTCCGCACTCTGACCGAAGGTCAGCGTGTGCAGTTCAGCATCACTCAAGGCCAGAAAGGCCCGCAGGCTGAGAACGTAACCCCGCTGTAAGACGTCCGTCTTCACGAAGGTTTGACTGCGGCGCCCCGGGCGCCGCAGTTGCTTTGGCCCCGCCGCCCGTTTCGTTATCATGGCCCTCACCGAACTCACCGCGATGCCGCCATGACCTCAACCTGCACACTGCCCTCGCTCTCGGCCAACGCCGATCTCGACACTCAGCTGGACTGGCTCGAACAGGCCCTGCGCGCCCTTGCCATCACACCAGCTCCGCTACCGGCACCGCTTGCCGCCGACACTGCCCTGCATGATCTCCTGCCCGATCTCCTGCCACAGCGGCGGCTCGAGCTTGAGGTCTGCCCGTTTCTGCCGCATCAGATCAGCCGCGACAACCGCTACTTTGTCGACAAGTGGCAGCAGTTCACCGCTCTTGCCGGCATCGCGCCCGAACGGCTGGAGCAGCAGTGGATCAATTTCGAACACGGCCTGCTCGAAGTGCGGCTCGAATACCGTGGTCAAACCTTGCGCTATCCCTACAACCTGTACAATTTCGACCTCGAAGCCGACCTGCACCAGTTCTGCGACCGTTTTCTGCACGAGCAGCTGTATGGATGTGCCAGTGACGAAGAAGCCAAGGTCTTTGTTCTGCTGCCGCCAGAACTGATCGAGGTGCTGCGCGTCTTTCGCAGCCCGCACTGGTGGCGGGTGCGCTAGCCCCGAGGTTTCCATCGGCGTTCATCCAGAGGATAATGCCGCCACTTTTTGTTTCCTTTTGTTGCCGGAGGCGCTGTCATGTCCCGCTCAGAAACCCTGTTTCAGGCCGCTCAACGTTATATTCCCGGTGGCGTCAACTCACCGGTGCGCGCCTTCAAGGGCGTTGGCGGCACACCGCTGTTTTTCCAGCGCGCCGAGGGTGCCTGGCTGTTTGACGAGGACGGCCAGCGCTATATCGACTATGTCGGCTCCTGGGGCCCGATGATTCTGGGGCACAACCATCCGGTGGTACTCGATGCGGTACGCGACCAGATCCAGCGCGGCCTTTCCTTTGGCGCACCGACCGCCGTTGAAGTCGACATGGCGGCACTGGTCTGCGAACTGGTGCCCTCGATGGATCTGGTGCGCATGACCAACTCCGGCACCGAGGCAACCATGAGCGCCATCCGTCTGGCCCGTGGTGCCACCGGTCGCGAC
>CAYWUD010000352.1:0-1942 GCA_964461355.1 uncultured Pseudomonadales bacterium
CGCCAAGACGCTGTCCAATTTCAGCAACCATCTGATGGATACCGAGCCGCAGCAGGAGTTTGCAGCCGAGGCCTGGGAACCACCCGAGTGGCGCCACCGCTAAAAAAAACCGGACCACAGGGTCCGGTTTTTTTTAGCGGTGGGCAGGCCGGATCAGTTGATCTGGTTAGCCTCGAAAAAAGCGTCGATCTGTTCTTGGGTTGCGCCACCTTGCACCATGGCCATCAGTTCGTCCTGCTTGCCCTCGGGCAGTTTTTCGATCTGAGCAACCAGCTGCATCAATACTTCCATCTCGTCCATTGCGCCACCTGTAGGGTCGGGAGAATCAAAAGCGCCCAATGTAGGGGGCCGCTGATCCAAGGTCAATTCGTAGAGCCGGATTTGTTGATCTGAATCCAGTCCGGTTAGTGGGCCAATGTAAGCAAATGGTCAGCAATAAATTAGAGTAGTGTAAATAGTGTGCGTGCTGCGTGTTATTTGAGCAGTGTCTGCGGCAAAAATCATTACAATACTCCACCTTCTGGCGCCGCCTGATCGGCTCCGGCGCCAACGCGAACAGATGACCGGACCCCCGGCGGTCACTCCTGGTTTACAGTTGCTGGAACTTCCTCATGCAAGAAGAACTCGTTAACGAGTCGCAGAACACCGATTTTGCGACCTTTCTGAAATTCCTGGTGCCCTCTGCAATTGGGGTGCTGCTGTTCATGACCCCCCTGATGCTCGAGCAGGGCACCACCATTCCGGTGGCATTGCTCAAGGACTGGTTACTCGGTCTGCTGGGTGCCTCCGTGCACTGGCTGGTACTCGGTCTGATCTGCGGTTCGGCACTGCTGGCCGTTGTGGCCAAGACCCTCAAGCCTTCATGGATCTGTGACAATCCGTTCCTGAATGGTCTGCTGAATGTCTCCGGCATCTGGTTTGCCGTTCGCCTGCTGGGTGCGGTTATCGCACTGGCCGTAGCCTTCCAGTGGGGCCCTGAGTTTATCTGGGAAGGCAATACCGGTGGTCTGGTATACAACGATCTGCTGCCGGGGCTGCTGGCTGTATTTATTTTCGCCGGCCTGCTGCTGCCGCTGCTGCTCGACTTCGGTCTGCTGGAATTTATCGGCACGCTGCTGACTCCGCTGATGCGGCCGGTGTTTGGTCTGCCGGGCCGTGCGTCGATCGACTGTATCGCCTCCTGGCTGGGTGACGGCACCGTGGGTGTGCTGCTGACCAGCAAACAGTACGAAGCGCGCCGCTACACCCAGCGCGAAGCCGCGGTGGTCTGCACCTGTTTCTCGGCCGTTTCCATCACCTTCTGTCTGGTGGTGCTGGAGCAGGTCAACCTGATCTCCATGTTCGCCCAGTTTTACCTGACCGTCTGTGCGGCCGGTATTGTGGCGGCCATTGTTCTGCCGAAGCTGCCGCCGCTGTCGCGCTATGCCGATCGCTTTGTCGATGGCTCCTCCCGTCAGGGCAACGAAGAGCTGATTCCTGAAGGCCACAGCAGCTTCAGCTGGGGCCTGCATCAGGCACTGGGGCGTGCCGCTCAGGTGACCAGCCCGGCGCCGGTACTTTCTCAGGGGCTGCGTAACGTCATGGACATGCTGCTGGGCGTGCTGCCGATCATCATGGCGGTGGGTACCCTGGCGCTGGTGATTGCCGAGTACACTCCGGTCTTCGCCCTGCTGGGCAAGCCCTTTGTACCGCTGCTGGAGCTGCTGCAGATTCCTGAAGCGGTCGCGGCGTCCCAGACCATGGTGGTGGGTTTTGCCGATATGTTCGTGCCCTCCATCCTGGCGGCCTCCATTGAGTCGGATATGACCCGTTTCGTGATCGCGGCGCTGTCTGTTACCCAGCTGATCTACATGTCCGAAGTCGGCGCACTGATGCTGGGCAGCAAGATTCCGGTCAACATCGGTCAGCTGATGCTGGTATTCCTGCTGCGTACTCTGGTGAC
>CAYWUD010000352.1:1952-2775 GCA_964461355.1 uncultured Pseudomonadales bacterium
CTGCCGGTGATTGCGCTCTTCGCACACCTCTTTTTCTGAACAGTCTGCTGTTCACCCTGAGGCCGACTTTCAGTCGGCCTTTTTTTGTTGACAAAGTTCGACGATTAGCTAATTTGAATGAACAGTGTCATTTATTTGAAGGGCGCATGGTTCGGGTGCGGCGCAGGCACCCAGCCGAGCCAGAGTGCGAGCTCTGGCGGCAACAGGTTTTGAACGGGGGGACCGTAATTTGGCAGGCCATGGGCCTGCCTTTTTTTATTCCGCTTTTTCTGCGCGGCCCTGGCGAAAGCCATGGCTGAAGGTCGGGGCGTAGAGCAGCGAATCGTTAAAGTCCGGGCAGTCGAGCACCTGACCGACCAGAATCATCGCCGTTGCGCGGATATCGGCCTTTTGTACCTGGTCGGCGATATCCGCCAGCGTACCGCGCAGAATGCGCTGTTCGGGCCAGCTGGCTTTTTCGACCACGGCGATCGGATAGTCGGCTGCGTAGACCTCCCTGAGCCGGGCAACCAGCTGTTCGATCATGCCGACGCTGAGGAATATGCAAAGGGTGGCATGGTGACGGGCCAGTCCTTTGATCTCTTCAAGCTCCGGTACCGGTGTGCGTCCGGGCAGGCGGGTAATGATGACCGTCTGGCTGATCTCGGGGATGGTCAGCTCCTGCTTCAGCGCCGCTGCCGAAGCCAGAAACGAACTCACCCCGGGGATCACTTGCCAGTCGATGCCGAGCTGATCGAGGCGCCGTCCCTGTTCGGCAATCGAGCCGTAAAGTGCAGGATCGCCGGTGTGCACGCGGGCAACATCTTCGCCGCGCCTGTGCGCC
>CAYWUD010000353.1:0-2766 GCA_964461355.1 uncultured Pseudomonadales bacterium
CTTCAGCCGGGGATTGGCGGGCGAGATCGGCCAGTATGTGGTGACCATCGGTCTGCTGTTCTTTGCCTTTACCACCATTCTGGGTTGGAACTACTACGGTGAGCGCTGCATCAACTATCTGTTCGGCGTGCGTGCCATCATGCCCTACAAGTGGGTGTATATCGCCATGGTGGCGCTGGGCGCGTTCCTCAAGCTTGATCTGATCTGGGTGCTGGCCGATATCGTCAACGGTCTGATGGCGGTGCCGAACCTGATCGGTCTGATCGCCCTGCGTCAGGTGGTGATCAGCGAGACCCGGCTGTTCTTCGAGCAGCTGCCCTCCAGGATCGCGCTGAATCGCAACTAGAGTCTCGTGCTTCGGCAACAAGGCAGCTTCGGCTGCCTTTTTTACAGGAGCGCAGCGGTGTAGAGAACGGGCAAAAAAAGGCCGAACACGCAGTTCGGCCAGAAGGGATCAGAATCAGAAGACGTCTGCTGCAGAGGGGATTGCAGCCGCCCGCAAGAGTAGGGGTGGCTCCGGCGAGGTCTTTGATAGGGCCTATCATAACGCGCATGGCTTAATCAAAACTGAACAGATATTCGACAGCGCATTACCCGACATCGCTCAAATAGTCGATAATGGCCGTCTGTCTGTAATGCGCTAAGTAAAGGAGGCTGATTATGGCCAAAGGGTATGCCCGCAATCGTGAGCGCCAGGAGGCACTGACGGGGCTGGGCAAGGAGCTGGCACGGCGGGCGCGTTCACACTGTGAACTCTGCGATGCCTCCGGCACCCGGCTCAATGCCTGGGAAGTGGCGCCGATTGCAGCCGAAGCGGATGTCGAGCGCACACTGCTGCTCTGTGATCGCTGCATGGCGGAACTGGAGCAGTTGCAGGGGCGGCGTTGGCAGGTGAGCGAACATTGGCGTAGCCTGAGCTACGGTCTGTGGAGCCAGACCCCGGCCGCTCAGGTGATGAGTGTGCGGATTTTGCAAAAACTGGCCGAGCAGGCGCCCTGGGCGGCGGATATGCTTGAAACCGCCTATCTGGACGAAGCGGTGGAGGCCTGGGTAGCCGAGGCTACTCTGACCGACTGATTCTGATCAATCCGGGAGCCCCTGGGCTCCCTGCGCGGGAGGCGCCTATGTCGATGATCGAACCCTGGCACTGGGTGTTGCTGGGCATTGTGTTGGCCGCAGCCGAGATGCTGCTGGCCAGTTTTACCGTACTCTGGTTCGGACTCGGAGCCGTGGTGACCGGCGCGGTGCTGTGGCTGTGGCCGGGCATCGACCTGACCACCCAGCTGTCGCTCTGGCTGGCCGCATCGTTGCTGTTTGCCCTGTTCTGGTTCAAGGTGCTCAAGCCCCGGATGCGTGACCGTACTCTGGCGGGGCTTTCGCGCGAGGCAGTGCTGGGTCAGACCGGCATGGTGATTGTGGCGCCGCAGGGCGAAGCGCGCGGTCGCGTGCGCTTTACCACGCCGCTGCTGGGCAATGATGAATGGCCGTTTATCTGTAATCAGCCGGTCGCCGTGGGTGACCGGATTCAGGTGGTGGACGTATCGGGCAACACCCTGATCGTGGCGCCGCAGGCACACCAAAAGGAAGGAAGAAATGCCATGGGAAGCTTGATTGTTGTAGGTGCGCTGATTGCGCTGGTACTGCTGACGCTGTTTCTGGGGGTCTGTCTGGTACCCCAGGGCTCCAAGTACGTGGTGCAGCGGCTGGGTAAATACCATGCCACGCTGAACCCGGGTCTGAATATCATCATTCCGTACGTCGATACCGTGGCCTACAAGGTCACCACCAAGGATATCGTGCTCGATATTCCGTCACAGGAAGTGATCACCCGCGATAACGCGGTGATCATTGCCAACGCCGTGGCCTATATCAATATCGTCTCTCCGGAAAAGGCGGTCTATGGCGTCGAGGACTACGAGTTCGCCATCCAGAACCTGGTACAGACCTCGCTGCGTTCGATTGTCGGTGAGATGGCGCTCGATGATGCGCTCTCTTCGCGCGAGCAGATCAAGGCCCGCCTGAAGGAAGGTATTTCCGACGATATCGCCGACTGGGGCATTACCCTGAAAACGGTCGAGATTCAGGACATCAAGCCCTCGCACACCATGCAGAGCGCGATGGAAGAGCAGGCCGCCGCCGAGCGTCAGCGTCGTGCCACCGTGACCCGTGCCGAGGGTGAAAAATCCGCAGCCATTCTGGAAGCCGAAGGCCGTCTGGAAGCCTCCAAGCGTGACGCCAAGGCAACCGTAGTCCTGGCTGAAGCGAACCAGCTGGCGATCGAGAAGGTCACCGGGGCGATCGGTGACAAGGAAGTGCCGGTCATGTTCCTGCTGGGCGAGAAATACGTGCACGCCATGGAAAAGATGGCCACCAGCGACAACGGCAAGCTGGTGGTTCTGCCGGGCGATATTCCCGCCGCTGTTCGCGGCCTGATGGGTGGCTTGCACAAATAAGTCCGCCTGTGTGCCGCTGATAAAAAGCCCCCGCCCGAACCGCAGGGGCTTTTTTTATCGGGCGATGCAGCGGCCGGTTGGCTGACCTGGCTCCTCTGCAGTCAGATACTTGAATCCGAGCTGAATGGCCGGGCGAAGGGTATGTTTTTCGCTGGCGCATTGTCTTACGCTGCAGGCATCCTCGCCGTATTCGGCCCCTTGACTGCAGGATGCGCTGCCAGCACCCATCGGAGATGCATATGTCCTATCAACTGATGCTGATTGCTGTGGCCAGTCTGGTGGCCCTGGGGATTCTGCTGCACCATCCCTCCCG
>CAYWUD010000354.1:0-2758 GCA_964461355.1 uncultured Pseudomonadales bacterium
GGGTGCTGCAGAACAGGATTCCAGGCCCCGGAGCAGCATCGCTGCGTTCCTGTTTTCAGCCCTTGTTGCAACCCTCCCGCCCCACACTGAGGCCCCCGCACTCCACCGCCACGATCACCGCAAAATTAATCACGCAAACGGTGAAAATTTTGCTCAAGATATAGTCAATTAATAATTGACGCGCGCCCCGACCGGCTCTATTTTTCGCGCGCTTTCCCGAGGGTGCGCCGATAAAAAAGACCCGGTCCCGCCTTATATGCGCTCTTTAAGGGAAGTGTAAATACCAACGTAATGACCTTCTGATTGACCCACACACTCCTTCTTCAGCCTGCCCGTCCGGGCATTAGATAACAGAGGTTCTAAGGTTCATGTCTGAGCCGACTACGTTAAGTCTGGTACCCCCGGCGGTGGTACTGGCGATGGCCATCTGGCTGCGCCGCCCTATTCTTTCCTTGATTATTGGCTCGTTAACCGGCCTGCTGTTAATTGATCCTGAAAAAATACTGGAGAATTTTTCCAGCATCTCGTTAAAGGTTATTCAGGACGAAACCATTGGCTGGCTTATTCTGGTATGCGGCTGTTTTGGCGCCCTGATTGCGCTGCTGGTACGCACCGGTGGCGCCATGGCCTTTGGCCGCTTGGCGCTTAAATTTGCCAGAGGGCCGCGGTCATCCTTATTTATGACCTTTATGCTCGGCACCATTATCTTTATCGATGATTATCTCAATGCATTAACGGTCGGCTCGACCATGAAGCGGGTCACCGATAAATTCAGAATTTCGCGTGAAATGCTCGCCTATGTGGTGGATGCGACCGCTGCGCCCATCTGTGTGCTGGTACCGCTCTCCACCTGGGCCGTCTTTTTCGGTGGGCTGCTGGTCGACAATGGCGTTGCCGGCGAAGGACAGGGTATTGCCGTCTATATGCAGGCCGTTCCCTACATGCTCTATGCCTGGCTTGCAGTGATACTGGTGTTACTGGTTACCGTGGGCGTTATTCCGGCGTTCGGACCGATGAAACGTGCTCAGGAACGGGCCGCGCAGGGCGCCCCGGCGCTCGAGCAGGTAGATCTCGAGCAGATACAGACCTCGGATGAATATGCGCTAAAAGCGATCGAAGAGGAATTTGCGCACGCCGATCAGCAGGGCAAGCTGTATAACTTTCTGGTGCCTATTTTTTTATTGATCGGCTTTACCGTATGGTTCGATATAGATATCTGGAAAGGGCTTCTGGCCACGCTGGCGCTGACCCTGCCCTTTTATGCCCTGCAAAAGCTGATGCCGCTGGCCGAAATGATGGATCAGATGATCGACGGCTTCAAAAGCATGCTGCCCGCAATTGGCACGGTGATAGCCGCCTTTGTATTCAAGGATATTTGTGATCTATTGCACTTGTCCCGCTACGTAATCGACGGTCTCACGCCTTATATGACCGCGCAGCTATTACCTGCCGTGGTATTTCTGGCAATGGCCATACTCGCATTTGTCACCGGTTCGAGCTGGGGTATTTTTGCGGTGTCCATTCCCATTGTGATGCCACTGGCGAGCGCCGTCGGCGCCGATACGCCGCTGGTGATCGGCGCCCTGCTCTCAGCGTCGTCCTTCGGCAGCCAGGCCTGTTTCTACTCGGATTCGACCGTTCTGGCCGCCCAGGGCTCCGACTGTAACCTGCTCAGTCATGGCCTGACCCAGCTGCCGTACGCATTGATCGCCGCCGCACTGTCGTTTGTCGGTTTTATTCTGCTCGCGTAAGTGACAGACCGCTGTTGCTGAACCGGTTCGGCACCCTTGCGGTGCGAACCGGTATACTGCACGCCTCTGAACCCAAAGCGGAATCGACACGGCGATGGCAAACAAGTTCTATGTGGTCTGGAAAGGACGGCAAACCGGCATCTTCACCGACTGGGCGACCTGCAAGAAACAGGTCGATCAGTTCCCCGGCGCACGCTACAAATCCTTTACCAGCCGCGCCGAGGCTGAAGCCGCCTTTGCCGGCACATCGCGTCCAGCCCGAAGCCCCAAGGGGGCGGCCCTGGCCAGAACACCCAGCCTCAGCAAGCTCGCGGCCACCGGACGCAAGCCGGCCAGAAACAGCGTCAAAACCTACAGCAGCGCCGAAATCACCGCCCTCACCGCAAGCACCAAGATCTTTACCGATGGCGGCTGCGAACCCAACCCGGGCAAGGCCGGCTCCGGACTGGCGCTGTACCGCGGTGATCGGCTGGCCGAACTCTGGTATGGCCTGTACAACCCGCACGGCACCAACAATACGGCCGAGCTCAACGCCCTGCATCAGGCGCTGCTGATGGCAGAGCAGGAACTAAAAGCGGGCGCCTCGGTCGCGATCCTGTGTGACTCGAAATATGCCATCCAGTGCATCAGCCAATGGGCCCCGGGCTGGCAGAAAAAGGGCTGGGTCCGCCCCGGTGGCGGCGAAATCAAGAACCTGACCTTGATCCAGACCCTGTTTGCCCTGTACCAGCAGCTCAAAGCTGATATTCAGCTGCTGCACGTCAATGGCCACGTCGGGGTCGAGGGCAACGAGCTGGCCGACCGCATGAGCATCCTGGCCGTCGACCGCAAGGAACCCGGCTTTCGGCAGTACGCCGAGCCTCTGGATATCGCAGCTATTCTTGCGCTGCGCGCCGGCTGATCGAATCAAGGAGGCGATATGTTGCAGGCCCTGTTGAGCCAGTTGCTGGGGGACACGCTGTATATTCAGATCTGGGAGCACCGGATCCGTGTCGTCAATGCCAGCC
>CAYWUD010000355.1:0-2729 GCA_964461355.1 uncultured Pseudomonadales bacterium
CATCGCCAGGCGCTTATTTAAAAACCCCAGTCCATTGGACTGGGGTTTTTGCTTTATGGCTGAATTATTCGTAGGGTTGTGCCCCATGCGACTGATCTGTCTGTCGGTTTTATCAAAGAGGTGCTATGGAATCGCTACTGGCTTTGCTACAGGACGGCGCTTTTCATTCGGGTGAAGAGCTCGGTAATGCGCTGGGCGTCAGCCGGGCGGCTGTCTGGAAGCAGCTTAAAAAAATCGAACAGACCGGTGTGCGGCTGGAATCCGTGCGCGGGAAGGGGTACCGACTCGATCCGGCGGTGCAGCTGCTTGATGTGGATGAATTGCAGCATGCGTTGCGTGAGGCGGGTGCGCAAGACATCGAGCTCGAGCTCAAGCGGGTCACCGGGTCGACCAATGACGATGCTGCGCAGTATTGTCGACCGGGTCTGAGCGGGTTGCCGGTGGTGGTGGCCGAGTACCAGGAGTCCGGGCGCGGGCGCCGTGGCCGGCAATGGTTGGGTCGGTACGGGGCTAATATCTATCTTTCGGCGGTCTGGCGCTGCGCGCGCGGTGCGGCGGCACTGGAGGGGCTGAGTCTTGTTGTGGGCGTCAGTGTCGTTGAGGCGCTCGAGCAGCTCGGTTATACCCAGATCGGTCTGAAGTGGCCGAATGACCTGCTCTATCGCGGTGCGAAGCTCGCCGGGATTCTGGTTGAGGTTCGTGGTGACATGATGGGGGAGTGTTTTGCCATTATCGGTTTGGGGCTCAATCTTCATCTGGACGCGGCAGAGCAGGACGCAATCGGACAGCCTGCAACGGCGCTGGAATTGCTGTCGGGCGAGCGTCCTGACAAGCAGCGCGTTATTGCAGCGGTGCTTGCACGGCTGCAGCGAAATCTAGAGCATTTCGAGCGTGAGGGGTTCAGGCCGTTCCGGGCGCGCTGGCAGCAGTATGATGTGTTTTACGGTGCGCCCATTCGCATTGTCTCAGGGCCGCATGCTGTCAGTGGCATGGGCGCCGGTATCAGTGAAAGTGGCAGCTATATCATCAACACGGAAGATGGACCCTATGAGTGCCAGGGTGGGGAGATTTCGATCCGTGCCCAGATATGACCTCGAACTCGATGGCGGCAATACGCAGCTCAAGTTTCGCTGTGTCGGCGGCATAACGGAGTCAGGGCGCCTGAGCGAGTCCGACTGGCAGCACGGATTTGCAGCACTGTTTGCGCGTTACGGTCAGCCAGAAGTGATCCGCTTTGCCGCCGTATGGGCGCCTGAGCGCAAGGTGCGTCTCCATCAGGCGCTGGGTGCCTGCAGCACTCTTCTGGTTGAAGCAAAGGTTGTCCAGGGGGTTGCCGGTTTGCAGATCGCCTATGAACAGCCTCAGAGGCTGGGGGTTGACCGCTGGCTGGCGATGCTCGCGGCGCGCAGCCATGTGGTGGGTCGTCCTGTCCTGATTGTCGATCTGGGTACTGCCGTGACGCTCGATTATGTGACGGCGGACGGTTGCCATCAGGGTGGGTATATCGTCCCGGGGCTGCGACTTGCGGCAGGCGCGCTCTCACAAAATACCGATTGCATCGGCACGGATGCGGGCGCCTGGGGCGATACGGCCTTCGCCAACAACACCGCTGGCGCGGTCTACCATGGTGCGGTGCAGCAGCTGGTGGCACTGATCGCTGCAAGCCTTGGCCAGCACTGCGATCCTGCGACCGAGTTGCTTCTCACCGGCGGGGATGCGGGCATAATAGCCCCGGTATTGCGGCAGCAGCTCGATCGAGAATTTCGCGTGCTGCCCGAACTGGTCCTGGATGGACTCGGTATAGCCTTATCTCACGAGACTGAATCGGCATGCGATGGATCTTTCTGACTCTTGTCCTGGCCAATGTGGCCTATTTTCTCCAGCACTGGTATCAGCAAACCGAGATCAGGCCTGTAGGTGCAATCGATGAAGTGCCGGCTGTGCAGAAGGGGGCTCGACTGATCCTGTGGAGTGAAGTGCCCGAGCAAGCGGTTGAACGGCAAGTTGAAGGGGCACTGGTCTCCGAGTCGGCATCGGCCGCGAAATTGGCTGATATTGACGCCGAGCAGTCAGGTACCGGCACTGATCACGCTGAGGGTGGGGCGATGAGGCCCGTCTGTACGCGCGTAGGTCCCTTCAATGCGCTCGAAACGGCAGAAAATCTGCGCCAGCGCCTTCTGGTTCTGGGGCTTGAGGTGACGGTGGATGCCGTGCAGGTAGCCAAATCGCCGGACTATTGGGTGTATCTGGATCCGCTGGCGAGCCGCACCGATGCGCTTCGAGAGGTCAAGCGTTTGCACAAGTCGCGCATCGACAGCTACGTCATTGGTGATGGTGATCTTGCCAACGGCGTCTCTCTGGGACTGTTTACCCGTGAAAGCTCGGCTCAGCGTGTACGTGCCGAGGTCGAAGTGCTCGGCTATCAGCCCCGTGTTCGGGTCGTCGAACGTTTTGATCGGCGTTACTGGGTGGCGTTGGCGCCGGGTAAGCAGGGCGATCTGGGAGAGTCGTTATGGCGCGAACTGAAAGGCCAGTTCGGGTTTGCCGAGCGTCGTGAAGTCCTCTGCGCCGAGTCATGGGTCGAAGAGTCGTTGACCAGTCCGGCGCCATAAAAAAATGGCCCTTCTGTGTTGACAAGTTTTCAACGAGTCTGCATTATACGCGCCACGTTGCTGGTGGGGTTCCCGAGTGGCCAAAGGGATCAGACTGTAAATCTGACGCGAAAGCTT
>CAYWUD010000356.1:0-1963 GCA_964461355.1 uncultured Pseudomonadales bacterium
ATCCAGAGAGTAGGTACCGGGCAGGTCAACAAGTTCCACGGCCTGGCCATCGAAGCTGTAATGTCCCACCTTTTTCTCGACGGTCACACCCGGCCAGTTACCCACGGTCTGGCGTGCACCGGTCATCGCATTGAACAGGGTGGTCTTGCCACAGTTCGGGTTGCCCACCACACCGACAGTCAGCGTACTCATGCCTGTACCTCGACTTCGACCAGTTGTGCTTCAGAACGGCGCAGGCTCAGATTGAATCCGCGCACCTTGACTTCCATCGGATCACCCAGGGGGGCCACGCGCACAAACTCGACATGCGCGCCGGGGGTCAGGCCCATTGCCAACAGCTGGCGGCGTAGACTGCGTGAACCGGAACTGAAGCTGGTTACACGCCCTTGCTCGCCAATGGCGAGATCGGTCAGGGACTGTTTCATTGCGAATCTCGTACGTTTTCTGAATTGATCGTGCCACCTAAAGATCGGCAGGACCGCCCGGGAACGGTTTATCCTGAAAGAGGCCAATGGCGGAACGAAGCCCAAGCGCCATCAGCAGCCGATATAGGTAGAAGTGGTAGTGCTAATGGGTAGCTATTACATTTGCGAGCGATTATCATTTGAATAGGTAGTCACCGCAATGTTGGACTTTTATAGAGCGAGATCAATATGTCCGATGGTTCCAAAAAACTCCGCCGTCAGCTGCTCAAGCAGATCAAGGCAAAAACCCCCTCGCCTCTCAAGGTGCGGCGCCTGCTGCAAAAGCACAACCCGGTGCTGCTGCAGGTGCTGATCCAAGTCTGCAACCTGCACAACCCGCGCAGCCGCAAACAGCTTCTGGATACCAGTGCCCAGGCGATCCTGGGCAAGAAAACCAAACAGGCAGACAGCGATCTGCTGAAAAAGCTGCTCGAACAGGCCGCCACCCAGAATCCGCTGATCGATCTCAAACGCCCCTATAAATCCAAGCCCTGCGGTGGCTGCCCGGCGCGACATGGCGGCATCTGCCGCTGCGCACAGAAAGCGCTCAGACACGCAGCCTGACAGACGTCAGTTTTCATCACATAAGGGACGGCGCTCGCCGTCCTTTCCTTATATTGCGTGTTTACAGAGCTGCCCCCGGCCAGCCAAAAGCACCCATGCAATCAGCCTATTGTCGAGATAGTTACAAACTGTTGCACAACGACAAATCTCGTGTAATTGTTGAAGCAAGTGCACAGTGCACATTCCCTACAAAAAAAGCTATTTTTGTCTTAGATTCGAACTGGAGAATCCTCTGGGCTATCTATACTCGGATTTATGACTTGATCCGACTACCACATATGGAGATCTGCAGATGAACAAGCTGTTGAAACGCGGTGTAGTCTTGGCGGCCGCTCCGATCGTTCTGGCCGGCTGTGTCAGCACGACCGAAGCCCCCTGGAACCACAACTGGAAAGTCTGTTCTGCCGTAGGTGCCGCCGGTGGCGCACTGATCGGCGCACTCGACAGCACCCCCGCCATGGGCTGGGGCGCCGTGGGCGGTGCGGTAGTCGGCGGCCTGGTCTGCGCACTGGGCGATAAAGACTCCGACTTCGATGGCGTCATGGACAGCAAGGACGAATGTCCGGATACCCCGCAGGGTCTGCAGGTCGATGAAGTCGGCTGCCCGCTGCCCGCCGAAGCCGAAGACATGACCATCGTCATGAGCGGCAAGGAATACGTCCGCTTCCACTTCGATTCAGCCGACCTGACCGACGCCTACAAGCAGGAACTGACCGAACTGGCTCCGATGCTGCGTGACGCCGACGCGACCATCATGGTTACCGGCCACACCGACTCCATCGGTAGCGAAACCTATAACCAGGGACTGTCAGAACGCCGCGCAACTGCAGTTCATGACTACCTGGTCAGCCAGGGTGTTGCCGACGAGAAAATCTCTCCGGCCGGCCAGGGCGAATCCAGCCCGGTTGCCGACAACAGCACCGAAGAGGGTCGTT
>CAYWUD010000356.1:1973-2729 GCA_964461355.1 uncultured Pseudomonadales bacterium
ACACACCGCATATAAAGGCCCTTCGGGGCCTTTTTTTGCGCCTGCCCGAATTGATCACAATTGCCCCCGATTCGATCGCAAACAGCCTCCTGAAAAAACAGCTTTGCGCGTTTAACTAAGCAGCATCGAAACCGACGTTACCAAGGATACAACCATGCTGCACAACACAACCCCCACCCCTCGCCTGCCGCGCCGCCATGCCCTGATCGCCGGACTGCTGGCCATCGGACTCAGCGCTCCGGCGCTGGCCGCAGCAGACAGCACCACGACCCCCTGGACCGCTGGCGGCGGTTTTATCGCTGGCGGTCTTCTGGCCGGCCCCGTCGGTGCGGTGATCGGCGCCTGGGCCGGAGACCGACTCGGCTCGACCCGCTCCGATAGCGAGGCTCAACAACAGGCTGCGATTACTGCCATCAACACAGCCGAGGACACCCGCACCTCATCAGCTCTGGCACTGCAGACCATAGCGAGCCCGATCGAGATCGATTTTGCGACCAATGCCAGCGCGCCTGACAGCCCCCTGGACGCCCTGCTGCCGCTGATCGTTACCCAGCTCAACCAGCACCCGGAATGGCGCCTGGTTGTGGAAACCCATGCCGACCGACGCGGACGTGCGGGCTACAACCAGCGCCTCTCCGAACGGCGGGCCGAAGCCCTCAAGGAGCAGCTCATCGCTTCGGGACTGGCCGCCGAGCGCATCGAGTTACGCGCCTTTGGCGAACTCAAGGCAGAGGCCGGCATCGATGACCCGGCAGG
>CAYWUD010000357.1:0-2718 GCA_964461355.1 uncultured Pseudomonadales bacterium
GCTGTGCCGATTGACGCCCGTTTTCTTCCACGGATCCCATCATCTTCACCTGCAGTTCGAACTGTCGGGCCAGACTCATGATGCTGATCATCGACTCGACCGCGTTGACGTTACTGCGCTCGAGAAAGCCGCTGACCACGGCCACCGCACCATCGGGCTCGGCCTCTCCGCCCTCCTTGAGGTGAAACAGGCCGTCGGTCTGCTTGCCCAGCGCATCAGCATCCGGGTTGACCAGTTTCAGCCGATCCACTTCGGCGATTTCCTGCGGCCCCTGGCCGATCGGACGGATGGTGATCGTGCCGTCACTGCCGATCTCGATCTGCTCGAAATCCGGCAACACGATCGGCCCGTTTTCACCCATCACCGGCAAACCGGTGGCGGTCACCAGAAGCCCGGTCGAGCTCAGGCTCAGCCGTCCGTCACGGGTATAGGCCTCGCTGCCGTCGGGGGCCTGCACCGCCAGCCAGCCTTCACCCTTGATGGCAACATCCATGGCATTACCGGTTTCCTCCAGCGGACCGCTGGTCAGGCGATGCCCGGGCCGTTCGGTCATGGCATAGGCTCGGGTGGGAAAATGCTCACCGAACACCGGCATCGAGCGCGCCTGCTCGAAATCGGCGCGAAAACCGGTGGTATTGACGTTGGCCAGGTTATTGGCATGGATGCTTTGCCCCAACATGTTCTGTCGGGCACCGCTCATGGCGATATAGAGTGCCTTGTCCATAGAACCCTCCCGGGGATGGATCACTGTTGGGAGAGTTCTAGCAAGATACGTTCCGCTTTTCTTAAAGCGTTAGCGGACGCGGCCTATCAGGGGGTATCGAGGGCGGAGCCGGCATCGATCAGGGTATCGACAAGAATTTGACTCGACGCCTCAAGGCGTTCGACAAAATCTTCCTGCAGCAGCTCCACACTGCAGCCGGGCAGCCCTTTGGCCAGAGGGTGCAGCCAGCGATGCGAGAGTTTCAGCGACGCCAGCGCCGGTGCCGCCTCGGGCACCTGTTCAAAGTCGGCATAGGGGTCGGGATGCACCAGCATGGCATTGCGAAACTGACTCATCTGCCGGCGATAGTCATACCAGCCCTGATAATCCAGTCCGGTCACGCGGTACAGTTCACGGCGAAAATCGGGATGTTCCAGGGTAACCTGTTTCCAGAAGGGATCTTCCTTGTCGACCCCGAACAGCTTGCACCAGTTCATCACCCCGGCGCCGAAAAGATCGGTCTTCACGTGTAACCAGAACGGCGCGCATTCCTGCCCATCGCCCAGGCGCTGCTCCAGCGCAGTGAAGTAGATCATGTCGCGAAGCCCGGTATAGAGCGTCGGCTGCAGCAACAGCGCCTTGTGCAACAGGCTCTCGGCAAACGGCTGATTCATGATTACGCCCCCCCCTTTTTCTTGAGTAAAGCGCATTCGGGGCAGAGCCCGCACCGGCCCTGTGGCTAAAACAGAGCAAACCGGTAATTGAGGTACAGACGGTTGCTGTCCTCGGCGCTGGCGCCGCTGCGGCCCCGGTTGGTGTAGTTCTCCCACTGCAGATCCAGCCCGTCCAGCGCCCCGGCAAAACGATAGGCCAGCACCGTGCCGCGCTCCCACTCATCACCGAGCTCGGCTCCCGCCTGCCGGGCATCTTCGCCCCTGGCGTAATAAAGATCGAGCGTCAGCCCCTCGAACCCGAGCTCGGCAAAGTCGTAATCAAGTCCCAGCAGCCAGGTGCGCTCATCCTCGGCATTGAAATCACGATGGTTGGAGGCCAGCGACGTCCACTGGCCATGGTCCTCGGCAAAACTCTCGGTATCCCAGGCGCCCCGGGACACACGGGTCATCCCCGCACGGATACCGAGCGCGCCAAGATCAAGTTCGCCGATCAGGTCGTAAAAACGCGCTTCATGTCCGGGCGCGGCATAGAGGTCTCCTTTCTCTTTCTGCCGACCATAGCGGGCCGTCAGATTGAGCTCGATCTCTTCGGCGAGAGCCAGCGGCCAACGCACCTCGACAAACTGCTGCTCGAGGTAATCCTGGCTGCGGTTGAGCTCAGCCGAGACACTTACCTCTGAAGGCAGGCTCAGGGTTCCTCCGACAAGGCGCAGATAGTCGATACGCTCACCCGCGCCATTACTCAGATCATCCTTGAAATAGGATTGATTGCGTGGCGAAAAGGCGGTGATCTCGGCCAGATAGAGATCAAGCCCAGTAATACCGGCCGCAAGGTCGAAGCCGTAACTGGCCGCCGGCAAGGCGCGCGAACCCGAGTCGCTGTAGGTTTTATAGCCGCGCTTGCGCTTGCCGTAATAGGCCTTGAGGTACTGATCGCCGGAGAGGATGCGGTATTTCAACGCGGCCTGCTGGACGCCGGCAATATCGTTGCTCTGACAACGCTCCGGGTCACTGCCATTCAGCGGCAGGTTGGTCGGTTTACAGCGGGCGGGCTGCTGCCCACCGGTATCGCCCTGCATTTCGTTGCGGTTGAGGCTCACCGCTGTAGCCAGCGAGAGGTCAAACCCCAGCCGGTCCATAAAATAACCCGATTCATAATCGAGCAGCACCGCCTGCACCCATTCGCGGCGATCCATACGATTGGCCTGCGAACGCCCGTCCTCGTTGAAATACACCTGACGCAGCCGTGCATGCAGGTGACCATCGTCGAACAACGTGCCGGCCTCCACCTGCGCCAGCACCACCGTTACAAGGGCCGCACCCCACACTCCGTTCAGCCAT
>CAYWUD010000358.1:0-2713 GCA_964461355.1 uncultured Pseudomonadales bacterium
GCTCGCGGCCAGCATCATCACCGACATGATACTTTTGCCATCGACCAGTTGCCCGGGACGACCGATCCGGATCCGGCTGCCAAAGGCGCAGGCGGTATCGACAAATTTGGCGGCGGCGCGGGCGTGCAACCCGAGCTTGTTGATGATGGTGACTTCCTTGGAGATCATCCGCTATCGCTTGTGTTCTGAAGATGAATGAAGCGCCGGGTCGAGCTGACGGTGGCGCACGCTGATCTGGCCATCAAACAGTTCGGCCAGTTCCTGCTGCAGTTGCTCGCAGATATATACCGAACGGTGCTGGCCGCCGGTACAGCCGATGGCGATGGTCAGGTAACTGCGGTTGCTGGCCTCAAGGCTCGGTAGCCAGGCGGCAAAGAAACTGCTGATACTGTGGATCATCTGTCCGACGGAGGGCTGGGCCGCCAGAAACTCCTGTACCGGCTGATCCAGGCCGGTATGGCGTCTGAGGTGTGGCACCCAGTAGGGATTGGGCAGGGCGCGCACATCAAAGACGAAATCGGCATCGCTTGGCAGGCCGTGCTTGAAGCCGAAGGACTGCAGCTGCAGAGCCATCCGCGAGCCGAGGTGCTCGGCGACTTGTACCCGGATCAGATCGCGTAGCTGGTGCAGGGAAAGCTGCGTGGTATCGACACGCAGGTCCGCTTCCCGGGCCAGCGGCAACAGCACCTGGTGCTCGTGAATAATCGCCTCTTCCAGTGAGCGACCGGGGCCGGACAGCGGGTGTTTGCGGCGGGTTTCACTGAAGCGCTTGAGCAGGGTACCGTCTTCGGCATCCAGATAGATGATCTGGCTGTCGATCTGGCTGTCGGCCAGCTTGCCGACCAGTTCCGGAAAGCGTGACAGGTCGGGCGAAAGATTGCGCGCATCGACGCTGATGGCAAAACGGTCGTTATTACCGGCCTGCTGGCTGATTTCGCGGGCGAGATCGGCGAGCATGCCGGCCGGGAGGTTGTCGATACAGTAGTAACCCAGATCTTCCAGACAGTGCAGGGCCGCACTTTTTCCGGAGCCGGAGCGTCCGCTGATGATGACCAGTTTCATCCCTTGATCTCCCCCCGCAGGATCTGACGTTGGCTAAACCTCGGTCAGAGCCTGTTCATACAGTGTCTGATCACTGCCGGCCTGACGCAGCCGTTCACGGTAGTCTGCATTGTCCAGACGTCCGGCAACTGCCTGGAGAATTTCCAGATGTTCGCCGGTCGCTTCTTCGGGCACAACCAGAGCAAATACCAGATCGACCGGAGCCTTGTCGCGGGCATCGAAATCGATAGCTTCAGCGAGATGCATCAGAGCGGCGATGGGCGCTTCACAGCTGGCCAGACGACAGTGAGGAATCGCAATGCCGTTGCCGAACCCGGTGCTGCCCATGCGTTCACGATTGACCAGGGCTTCGAAGAGTTCGTCGGCGTTGATGGTGCCGGATGCCTGTGCCAGCAGACCGGCGAGTTGTTCCAGAGTACGTTTTTTGCTGCCGGCATGTGCACCCCAGAGGGTGCACGCCGGCTTGAGGATGGATTCAAGATTCATGGATGTGAGGTGAGATCGGCTCAGCGCGCCACAGGAGTCTGCTGGCGATCGGTCGTTTTCTCTTTGTGCTTGACCAGTTGGCGATCGAGCTTGTCGGAAAGCAGGTCGATAGCCGCGTACATATCATCGTGTTCGGAGGAGGCGGCAAAGTTGGCGCCGGTGACGTGCAGGTTGGCTTCGGCCAGTTGACGTTGCTTTTCTACGCTCAGGGTAACTTGTACGTTGGTGATGTCGTCGTAGTGCCGTGAGAGACGCTCAAGTTTGCTGGAAACGTAGTCGCGCAGCGCTTCGGTAACTTCTACATGGTGTCCGCTGATGTTGATTTGCATACGTCGATCTCCTGATCTTCTGTTGCGGCATTGGGTCGGGCTCCCAACATCTAGGTGACCCGACGTCTTTATTGTACTCAGTTAGAAGAATGAACCCAGTGATTTCTATTAGTTATTTTAGACCAGTCTTTTGCGTTCGCTCGAAGCGGCTATACCCATGGACTCACGGTATTTGGCAACGGTGCGTCGTGCGACTTTGATCCCCTGTTCCGCCAGCATGGTAGCGATTTTACTGTCGCTCAATGGTTTTTTAGGAATTTCTGCTGCGATCAGTTTCTTGATAATGGCACGGATTGCCGTGGATGAACACTCTCCGCCCGAGGCCGTGCTGACATGGCTCGAGAAGAAGAATTTGAGCTCGAAAATACCCCGGGGGGTATGCATGTATTTTTGTGTGGTGACCCGCGAGATGGTCGATTCATGCATTTCCACCGCCTCGGCAATATCGTGCAGCACCATCGGTTTCATCGCTTCTTCACCGTAATCGAAGAAGCCGCGTTGCTGTTCGACAATACAGCTGGCTACGCGCAGCAGGGTCTCATTGCGGCTCTGCAGGCTTTTCAGAAACCAGCGCGCTTCCTGCAGATGATTTTTCAGATAGGTGTTGTCGCTGCTGGAGTCGGCGCGACGGACCAGCGCGGCGTAATCGGTGTTGACCCGCAGTCGTGGAATGGCCTCGCCATTGAGCTCTGCGCGCCACTGCCCCTTGACCTTGCGTACCAGAATATCGGGCACGACATATTCGGTCGTGTCCGATTCGATCTCGTTGCCCGGATGCGGATTGAGGCTCTGAATCAGCTGCAGCACTTCCTTGAGGGCGGCTTCATCCAGTTTGG
>CAYWUD010000359.1:0-2707 GCA_964461355.1 uncultured Pseudomonadales bacterium
GGGGAATTACGTCGGTGCGATTCGTCCGGCCATCGCCGAAAGCCAGCGGACCGATATCGATTCCTACCTGTTCCTGGCCGATTTCCATGCCCTGATCAAGACCCGTGATCCGGAGCGCGTACACCGTTCTGCCCTGGAGATTGCGGCGACTTGGCTGGCATGCGGCCTGGATACCGATCGTGTGACGTTCTACCGTCAGTCCGATATTCCGGAGATTCCGGAGCTCAGCTGGATTATCAGTTGCATGACCGCCAAGGGGCTGATGAACCGGGCCCATGCCTACAAGGCGGCAGTGCAGATGAACGAAGAAGACGGTGCCAGTGATCCGGACAAGGGCATCACCATGGGCCTGTTCGGGTATCCGGTGCTGATGGCGGCCGATATCCTGATGTTCAATGCCAACCGCGTGCCGGTGGGGCGCGATCAGATTCAGCATATCGAGATGGCGCGTGACATTGCCGGTCGCATGAATCACCACTACGGCAACCTGTTCATGCTTCCGGAAGCTCAGGTCGGCGAGAACACAGCGATTCTGAACGGCCTGGATGGCCGCAAGATGAGCAAGAGTTACGACAACGTGATTCCGCTGTTCTGCACCGAGAAAAAACTGCTCAAGCTGATCCGCAAGATCAAGACCAACTCGCTGGAGCCGGGCGAGCCGAAAGATCCGGATAGCTGCACCCTGTTCCAGATCTTCAGTGCCTTTGCCACTGCAACCGAGATCGAGGACAAGCGCCTGCAGTATCAGGACGGTGCCGGCTGGGGTCAGCTCAAGAACGAACTGTTCGAGTATGTGAACGATCATCTCAAGGAGATGCGCGGTCGTTATGACGAACTGATTCAGGATCCGGCCTATATCGAGGCGGAGCTGAAAAAGGGCGCTGAAAAGGCGCGTGCCGAAGCATCCGAGCTGCTGGCAAAAGTGCGTCACGCCGTCGGCATCCGTCCGCTGGCCTAATCGTGCGATGAAAAAAAACGGGCACCCGAGGGTGCCCGTTTTTTATTAAGCGACCTGACCGATCAGTTGCGCACCAGGTCGAGCTGGAGTTTGACTCCATCGACCGATCCCTGACTGAGGTCGACGTCATGGCGGCTGGTATTGATGAACCAGAGCTGATCGCCCACTTCGATCCGGCCGGCAACGGCATAGGTATGGCCGGGCTGAATGCGGTTCTGATCATAGTGCAGGATAAACTTCAGCGGCGCCTGCAGGCCGGTAAAGCTGTGCTGGGCGAGGATCTCGGCAGCTGCGTCAGCCTTCGAGACATCCAGCAGTTGCACCGTGATTTCCGCCTGTGGCGGCAAGCCCACCTTTTGCAGATAGAACAGATCTCCTTTGACGCTGGCAGTCTGCTGCGCAGGCTGGTGCGCGCAGCCGGCAAGGAGCGCAAGCAGAGCCAGAACGCCGCTACGAATCCAGAGCTTCAACATAAGTCTCTCCCTAGTGTTATGGGAATCCGGTCGATGACACAGTCTCAGCTTAGCCGAGGTCGCTCGTGAACGGGCAGGAAAATGTGACCGATGTCCGCTGGTGTCCGGAGCACGAGCACGGAATGCAGGGATAAAGATGCGGGAATGTGTACAGGGCAGATAAAAAAATGCCCGGCAGCCTGAAGGGAGGAGGGGGGGAGAGAGTAGGCTGCCGGGTATTCCAAGTATTCCAACCAGAAGTCATGGAATATGTGCGCGGATATTAGAAGCTTAATCGAGGCTGAAAAATCCGTAATGCCACCAAAAAATTTTCGGCAACCCCCTAAACAGATTTGCGGCAGAATTTCCAGGTGTTTTGTGCCTAGTTTCGGGTTCTGAAACCGGAGTGAACCGTGCGGAGAAAAACAGGCCCCGTATTCTGTTGCTTGAACACAAGAAAATACGGGGCCGGTGCAATATCAATCAGGGGGAGATCAGAGTGTCTCTGAAACTTTTTATATTATAAAAAGCATCTTTTTTACGCAGAATTCGTATTAATAGCGGGCCGCACGTGGTCTTTACCTAAGCGGGCGCAGCGGCGTGCGTAAGTGTCGGACAGGCGTCGGCAGGAGCGTTAGAATAGTCGCTTTTATGCACAGGATTCGTCATGCCCCTGAAGATCGGCGTACTCGGCTCGGCTTTTGATCCCCCTACGCGCGGCCATCTGGATGTGATGCAGCAGGTGGCGGGTCAGGTCGATCGGCTGCTGCTGGTGCCCAGCGCCGCGCACGCCTTTGCCAAGCAGATGACCCCGTTTCTACAGCGGGTGGCGATGCTGGAGCGGCTGCTGGCCGATATCGAGCTTTCGGTGCCGGTAACTATCTGTACGCTGGAGCAGCAGTTGCTGGCGTGCACACCCGAGCATCCGGTGTATACCTACGATCTGCTCGATGCACTCGCACAGCAGTACCGGGAGCGGGATGAGGCGGTCGAGCTGGTGTTTGTACGCGGTCCCGATAACGCCGCTCCTGAAACCTGGAGCCGTTTTTATCGTGCCGCCGAGATCGAGCAGCGCTGGCAGCTTTTTACCGCCAGCGAGCGCCTTGCCGTGCGCTCCTCCAGCGTGCGTGCGCTGTGCAAGACGACTGTTTCCACTGGACGATTACGCGCACAACTGGCCGAGATGCTGACGCCAGGTGTTATCGATTATCTGATTCAGGAACGGCTGTACCGCGCCTGATCTCAGGCCGTGTCGAAGGAGAATGGAATGAAGATCAAAGCGCCCTTTACCGCCAGG
>CAYWUD010000360.1:0-2701 GCA_964461355.1 uncultured Pseudomonadales bacterium
CAGCAGCGTCAGCAGCAGAACATCAACCAGCGCAGCCAGCACCGCGCCCAAACACAGAGCCGCAACGGCAATCACGCCGAGCTCGGCCAGCAGTAATGCCAGGACGCGGCGCTGCGACAACCCCAGACAGCGCATCAGGGCACAGTTGTCAAAATGACGTTCGCTGAAATGACGCACGCCCAGCGCCACGGCCACACCGGCCAGCACCACGGTCAACACCACGCCCAGAGCCAGATACTGTTCGATCTGCTGCAATGCCCGGCTGATTCCGGGACGCCCGTCTGCCGGTGTTTGCAGGCGCTCACCCTCGCCCAGCACTGCGGCCAGTTGGCTCTTCAGCGTCGCAATGCGCGCTTCGTCAGCCGCAATCAGGTAACGCCAGGTGACCCGACTTCCGGGCCCGAGCAGGCCCGCGTCGGCAACATCATCAAGATGCATCAGCGCCCGCGGCATCAGCGCGTACCAGCCTCCGCCTCGATCAGGCTCGAGTTGCAGAACCTCACGGGCCATAAAGGTGCGCTGCCCCAGCTCGACGAGGGCTCCGGGCGCAATACCGAGCTGATCAAACAGACGAGACTCAAGCCACAGTTCGCCGCGCGCCGGCCCGTGCTCGACATACATCGCCTCGCCCGTTGAGGCCGCACCTAAACGGATGCGACCGAACAGCGGGTAAGCCTCGGACACAGCCTTCACCGCAGCCAGCTGCATCTGCGGCGACGCCCCCGGAGCGATCAGTACAGAGGCAAATTCAAGCGTACGAGCCTGCCGCAGCCCCGCCTGCTCGAACAACGCCAATCCCTCGGGGCGCAAGGGGTAGGCACTGCGCACCACCAGATCGCCGCCCAGCAGCTCGGCACTCTGGCGCCCCAGAGCGGCCTGCAGGCGTTCGTTGACCAGACCGACCGCCGTGGTAGCGGCCACCGCGAGAGACAGCGCCCACAGCAGGACCCAGAGCCTGCCGGCGCGAAGCTCGCGCCAGGCAAGACGCATGCTCAGGCCCAACATCAGCGCACCGCCTCCGGCAACGGCTGCAACTGTCCATGCAGCAGCCGCAAACGTCGGCTGCAGCGTTCTGCCAGCACCTCATCGTGGGTCACCAGAATCAGGGTAGTGCCGTGCAAGGCATTGAGTTCGAACAGCAGATCGATGATGCGCTGCCCCGTTTCCTCGTCCAGATTGCCGGTCGGCTCATCGGCCAGCAGCAGCTGCGGCCGGGCCACGAAGGCCCGGGCAATCGCAACCCGCTGCTGCTCGCCCCCGGACAACTGCCGCGGGTAGTGATCGCCCCGAGCAGCCAGTCCGACCTGCTCGAGTACCTCCTGTGCACGCACCTTGGCATCTCGCACACCGCCAAGCTCCAGCGGCAGCGACACGTTTTCCAGCGCCGTCAGTCCGTCCAGCAGCTGGAAGTTCTGAAACACAAAGCCGAGCAGGCGTGCTCGCAGGGCCGCACACTGATCTTCATCCAGCGACTCGAGCGCCACCCCGGCCAGCGACACGCGCCCACGGTCGGGCCGATCCAGCCCGGCCAGAAGTCCGAGCAGGGTCGATTTTCCCGCCCCGGAGTTACCGACGATCGCCACTGACTCGCCGGCCGCCACCTCCAGCCTCAACTGATCGAGAATTTCCAGATCACGGCTGCCCGAACGGACCGACTTGCACAGCCCGTCGACTTCGATCATCGGCTGGCCTGTCGCCCGTCGATGTTCTAGATTGGCGCTTAGATCGATACGGCTGGCCCCTGCGGCTGGTGCTCTGGAGTTGTTCATGCGACGCGTGCCCCTGATAACCGCTCTGCTTGCCCTTCTGACCTTAGTGCCCGCAATCACCTCGGGGCAAACCCTGTTGCTGCTGGGGGACAGCCTCAGTGCCGGTTATGGCCTCAGTCAGTCGCCCGGCTGGCCCGAACTCCTGAGACCCCGCCTTGAGGCTCGGGGCTGGCAACTGGTCAACGCCAGCATCAGCGGTGAAACCAGCGCCGGCGGTCTGAGCCGTCTGCCCGCCCTGCTCGAGCGCCACCGGCCCGATCTGGTGCTGATCGAGCTCGGCGCCAACGACGGCCTGCGGGGGCTGCCACCACAACTGCTGCGGCAGAATCTCACCGGCATGATTGAGCAGGTGCAGAACGCCAGCGGCGAAGTCATTCTGGCGCAGATGCAACTGCCCCCCAACTATGGTCAGAGCTATACCCGGCTCTTTGCCGACACCTTTATCGAAACCGGCCTGCAGCACGGCATACCGTTGCTGCCTTTTCTGCTCGAAGGCGTAGCAGGCCGCCCGGAACTGATCCAGGCCGACGGCCTGCATCCCAACGATGCCGCGCAGCCTCTGATTGCCGAAAATGTCTGGCTTTTTCTGGAGAGCGAAGGGCTACCCGAAAGCATTATTGACCCAGATCATAAGGTGAAACGATAAGCCTCTGCTCACAGAGCTATATGTCGGAGGTCAACAAGACAAGCGTCCCCATTTCGCTAAAATATGTCGCGATTTGGCCCCCCTTATAGAGCCTGCCCACCGGTGGCTCTACAGATGGCCTGGTGCTTGGTGTTATGCCGGTTACCCCTGGTGCAATGCCTTCCCTCTAGATGATTCACGCATACAGAGATTAAGTTCGATGAGCAAAGAGAACATCCTGGTTCTTAACTGCGGAAGCTCCTCCCTGAAGTTCGCCGTTATCAACCCCGCGACCGAAGAAGAACTG
>CAYWUD010000361.1:0-2690 GCA_964461355.1 uncultured Pseudomonadales bacterium
CTACATTGTCACGGCCAACGAAGGGGATGCCCGCGATTACTGGTTTGACGCACCCGACGCCGCCGCCTGTACGGCGGCGGGCGGTCTTGAGTTTGATCGCGAGGACGGTTGCCTTGGCTACAGCGAGGAAACCCGGGCCGGCAAATTGCCACTGAGCCAGCCTCTGGCCGCAGCGGCGGCCGACAAGGCGGCGCTGGGCCGGCTGAAGGTGACCGATACCCTCGGCAAGGTCGGGGATCAGTATCAGGCCCTGTACAGCTTCGGGGCCCGCTCGTTTTCGATCTGGGACGAAGAGGGGGCGCTGGTGTTCGATTCGGGCAGTGATTTCGAGCGCATCAGCGCCGCGCAGCTTGGCATCGATTTCAACAACAACAACGATGAAAACAAGGGTGACAGCCGCAGCGACGACAAGGGGCCGGAGCCCGAGGCGCTGACGCTGGGTGAGATCGATGGCCACACCTATGCCTTTATCGGACTTGAACACACCGGCGGCATCATGACCTACGAGATCACCAATCCGGCAGCGCCGCGTTTTATCAGTTACCAGGTGAACCGTCAGTTTGATCTCGATATCGAGGCCAAGCCCGATCAGGTCGGGGATCTGGGTCCCGAAGGGATGACCTTCGTGCCGGCGGATAAAAGCCCGATCAAGGCGCCGCTGTTGATTGTCGGTAATGAGGTGTCGGGCACCACCAGCGTGTACCGCATCAAGTAAGTCGCTGTGAAGACCGCCCTGGGGCGGTCTTTTTTTAGGTCCGGATTCTGTGCCTAAGGCGCAGGCTGAGGCAGGGCGAGGGTTACACGGGTTCCGGTTGGAGTCGGCGGCAGGGTGATCCTGCCCTGATGGGCTTCGACAATGGCCTTGACCAGTGCAAGGCCGAGTCCGAGCCCCGGTTCGCTGCGACTTTTGTCGGCGCGGTAGAGGCGTTCGAAGACGTGGGGGCGATCTTCTGCGGCAATACCGATGCCCTCATCGATCACCTCGATGCACAGCTGATCCTCCTGCAGCGCGGCGTTCAGGGTAACCGTGCCGCCTTCTTCGCTGTATTTGATGGCGTTATCGAGCAGATTGCACAGGGCCTGTTTGAGGCGCAGCCGGTCAGCATGGGCCTCAAGATGCGCATCGATCGTGCTGCTGACGGCGATCGCCTTGTCTTCGGCAGGATACTGGTAAAGCTCGATCACCTCATCGACCAGTGACGCCAGCGCAAAGCGGCTCGGTTTGAGCTGCATCAGCCCGGATTCGGCCTCGCTGACGGCCACCATCGATCTGAGCAGCGCCTCGATCTGTTCACTCTCCTCGGCGCAGTCATACAGCGCTTCCTGCAGCCTTGTGACCGATTGCGGACCGGTCAGGGCCTTTTCGATCGACAGGCGCATGCGGGCCATCGGGGTGCGCAGATCATGGGCGATGGCATCGAGTGAACCGCGCATCGCCTGCATCAGCTGATCGATCCGCTCCAGCAGGTTGTTGAACAGGGCGCTGAGCTGGCCGAGTTCGCTGCGCGGATCGCGCACCGGCACCCGTGCCTGCAGTCGATGCGCCTCGAGCTGCTCGACGGTCTGAATCAGATCTTCGATCGGTCTGAGGGTGCGCCGGCTGAGGAGCCAGATAAAGCCGAGGCAGAGTGTGATCAGCGGCAGGCAGAGCGCCAGCATCAGGCCGCGATAGGCGCTCAGTTCCTGTTGCTGCTGTGCGGCCGACAGGCCGACCCTGATCGTGCCTTCGTCAAAGCGCACGCTGCGCTGCTGGGCGTTGTCCTCAAGCGGTGGCTCGGCAGCAATGGTCAGCAGCGTGCGCTGGGCCGGGTCGCTGAGCTCGATCTGCCATTGGGGCTGCACGAGGTAGTCGCGCTCCTGTTCAAGAACGGCGTGCAGCTTGTCGATACCCGCGTGGTGGGCAATGCGCACGTAGTTCTGCAGGCGGGCATCGATCAGTTGCTGATCACGCTCGATCAAGGAACTCGCCAGCAGGCGATCGACCAGCAGCAGCAGCAATGCACTGGCAACCAGCAGACAGACGGTAAACAGACGGCTGATCACCAGCCCCGTAGGGGTGTGATGGCGCTTAATCCTCGACTTTGAGCACATAGCCGACTCCGCGCAGGGTATGCAGCAGCTTGGGGGAAAAATGCTTGTCGATCTTGCTGCGCAGACGACAGACCAGCACGTCGACCACATTGGTCTGCGGGTCAAAGCTGTAATCCCAGACCTGCTCCAGGATCATGTTCTTCGAGATCACCCGTTCACGGTTGCGCAGAAGGTATTCGAGCAGCGCCAGTTCGCGTGGCTGCAGGCGGATCAGGGTGCCGGCGCGGGTTACCTTCTTCTTCAGCAGATCAAGGTGCAGATCAGCGAGTTGCAGCGATTCTGCAGGCGCTTCCGGGCGCGGTTGGTGGCGGCGCAGCAGAGCCTGCACCCGTGCCTGCAATTCGCTGAAGGCAAAGGGCTTGGTCAGGTAGTCGTCGCTGCCCTGTTCAAGTCCCTGCACGCGCTCTTCGACGCTGCTCTTGGCACTGAGAATCAGGATCGGCAGCCGCTGTCCCTGGCGGCGCAGGGTGCGAATCAGCTCGAGTCCATCCAGACCCGGCAGCATCAGATCGATCACGGCTATATCAAAGGATTCGGCCAGCGCGCGCTGCAGCGCGCTGTCGCCGCGGGGCTCCCAGCAGACATCGATCGCCTGCTCA
>CAYWUD010000362.1:0-2682 GCA_964461355.1 uncultured Pseudomonadales bacterium
GGACCTGACTCTGGTAGCCCGTGTCCGTGGTGATGACTGGCTCTATACCTATCTTCGTACCTTCTATGAGGATCCGAGCCGTCCTTGGGGTGTAAACAACAAGGTGTTCCCGGATGTCGGCATGCCGCATGTGCTGCTCGAGCTGCAGGGGCGTCAGATCGATACCTGTGCCGGTGCCCATCATGGCCAGCTCGATCCGCTCACCGGTGAAGAACTCTGTGGGCTTGAAGTGGTCGAGGCCGGCCAGATGAGCGCGCAGGAGTTCGATCAGATGACCTACGATCTGGTCAACTTCCTGGTCTACTCGGCCGAGCCGATGCAACTCGAGCGCAAGCGCCTGGGCATCTATGTCTTTTTGTTCCTGGCGGTCTTTTTCGTGTTCGCCTACCTGCTTAAACGCGAATACTGGAAAGACGTACACTAACCGATCGGTTGCACAATCTGTTATGATGTGAAACACGCGTGACCCGTACATCCGGGTTACGCGTTTTCGTTTCTCTGAATCTCTGTAGGGGTAATGATCCATGGGCTTAATTGCCAAACGATCCTCAATGACTTTTCTGTCTGATCCGACCTGTCATTACAGTCACCGCGTCCGCATTGTTCTGGCCGAGAAAGGGGTCGCTGTCGATATTCAGGATGTGGATCCGGAGAACAAGCCGCAGGAGTTGGCGGAGCTCAATCCTTACAACAGTCTGCCGACGTTGGTTGATCGCGAGCTGGTGCTGTACGAGCCGAACGTGATGATGGAATACCTTGACGAGCGTTTTCCGCATCCGCCGCTGTTGCCGGTTTACCCCGTGGCGCGCGCGCAGAGCCGCCTGCATCTGTACCGCATCGAGCGTGACTGGTGCCGCCTGATCGATCTGATTCTGGATCCGAAAACCAAGGACACGCCGGCCAACCGTGCCCGCAAGGAACTGCGTGAAAGTCTGGTGGCGACGTCGCCGCTGTTCTCCGAGCTGCCCTACTTCATGAGCGAAGAGTTCACTCTGGTTGACTGTGCGGTGGCTCCGCTGCTGTGGCGCCTGCCGTCGCTCGGGATCGATCTGCCGAAGCAGGCGAAGGCGCTGGAAGCCTATGCCGAGCGCCTGTTTGCGCGCGAATCGTTCAAGGAAAGCCTCTCCGAGCTGGAGAAGGAGATGCGCGAATAAGCGCATCTCACTGAAAAAGGGGGCGCTGTCGCCCCTTTTTTGTACACTTAAAAACGCCCGTGACGGATCAAACAGTGCTTGGAGAATATGATGAGCATGACCAGTAGTCGCCCCTATGTGGCTCGCGCCCTGTACGAGTGGATCGTCGACAACGATTGCACCCCCTATATCCTGGTCAACGCCCGTTACCCCGGTGTGGTTGTACCGCAGGAGCATGTGCGCGATGGTCAGATTGTGCTCAATATTGCACCTTCTGCCGTGCGGGGGCTCCTGATGGGCAATGATGCTGTCGAGTTCAATGGCCGCTTTGGCGGCGTGGCGCGCGACCTTTATGTGCCGCTACCGGCGCTGATGGCGATCTATGCCCGGGAAAACGGTCAGGGCATGGTCTTCGAGCTTGAGCCCGAAGAGGCCGAGGCTGAAGGGATCTACGAGGTGGTCGATAGCGAGGAGGAACCGGAACCGGAACCGACACCGCCGAGACCCAGCGGGCGCCCGAGCCTGAAAGTGGTCAAGTAAGGCCATACACAAAAGCCCCGCAGATGCGGGGTTTTTGTGTATGGGGCTGACCAAGTGCTTCAAGCGCTAGAGGTATTCGAACACCTTGACGATCTTCTGTACGCCGAAGGTGTTGCGGACCACGTTTACTGCCTGTTCGGCTTCAGCGGGGCGCACTCGGCCCATCAGGTACACGACGCCGTTCTCCGACACGACCTTGATGCGATCGGAGGGGATGGCGCCATCGGCCATCAGCTTGGTACGCACCTTGGTGCTGATCCAGCCATCGGCACTGCGGGCGGGGAACCCGATAGGGCCCGATACCTGCAGTTCATTGTGTACCGTGCGAACCCGACGCTGCAGGCGGATCGCTGTTTCGGCCTTTTGCTTGAGCTCGGCACTGGGCACCTGACCCACCAGAAGCACGACGCCATGGTAGCTGTGTACCAGAATACGGGCCTCATCGAGGGCCGGGTCGACCTTGGCGAGATTGACGTAGCTGTAGGTTTCAATGCTGCTGTCGTCGATCGCTTCGCCCCAGGTGCGTTCGCCGGGATGTTCGCGTACCGGTTCATCGGTGGTGGCCTTGATCAGACTGCTGCAGCCACCGAGAAGCAGGCTGAGCAGAAGCAGGGCGGGTGCCAGTCGGGGGTGCTTCATCAGCTGTAGCTCCCGCCGAACAGGTGTTCATCGATCAGATCGCAGAGGCAGTGGATCACCAGCAGGTGAACCTCCTGAATACGGGCGGTTACCTCTGCCGGTACGCGGATTTCGATATCTTCGGCGTGCAGCAGGCGGGCCATGTCGCCGCCGTCCTTGCCGGTCAGGGCAACGACGACCATTTCGCGATCATGGGCGGCCTGAATGGCCTGAACGATATTGGCCGAACGGCCGCTGGTAGAGATCGCCAGCAGCACATCGCCGGGCTGGCCCAGCGCACGCACCTGTTTCGAATACACCTCGTTGTAGCTGTAGTCATTGGCGATCGAGGTGAGTGTGGAGCTGTCGGTAGTCAGAGCCAGAGCCGGTA
>CAYWUD010000363.1:0-2679 GCA_964461355.1 uncultured Pseudomonadales bacterium
GTGCTGCAGGCGGCGGTCGAAGTGGTCGATGCCTTTCTGGATGAAGGGCTGATCGTCTATACCGAGGGGCGCATTCCCAATTCCGAGCTGCGCTACAACGCCGCGGCGAAGAGCTTTGATACCCAGTTGCCGCTGGTGGTGCTGATCAACGGCGGTTCGGCATCGGCGTCCGAGATTGTCGCCGGGGCGCTGCAGGATCATCAGCGGGCGGTGCTGATGGGCACGCCGTCCTTCGGCAAGGGCTCGGTACAGACCGTGCTGCCGCTCGGTGAAACGCAGGCGCTGAAACTGACTACGGCGCTCTATTACACCCCCAACGGGCGCTCCATTCAGGCCCAGGGGATCGAACCGGATATTCGGGTCGAGCGCGCCAAGCTGACCCCGCTGGAGGCGGAATCCGGACTCAAGGAGAAGGACCTGGCCGGTCATCTTTCCAACGGCAATGGCGGCGCCGACGGTCTGGAACAGGCGGCCGATGACAAGGCGCTGGCCGAGCGCGACTACCAGCTGTATCAGGCCCTGAGCATGCTCAAGGGGCTCTACATCACCCGCAAGGTGAAGGCTTCGTGACGTCCTGGTACCGAGCCGTTGCGCTGCTGCTGGGCAGTGGACTCTGGGCGCTGGCGGCCCAGGCGGGCGAGCTGGTGCTGATCATCGATGACATCGGTTACAACTACGAGCGCGATACCCGTGCTCTGATGCTGCCGGGACCGGTGACCCTGTCGATTCTGCCCTTTACCCCCTACGGCGCCGAGCTGGCCAGTTTTGCCCGCGCCGAGGACAAGCCGGTGATGCTGCACCTGCCGATGCAGCCCGATGGTCTGGAGTCGAAAAGCCCCGGCAATCTGGTGCGCGGCATGGCTCAGGCGCAGTTTGTCGCCAGCCTGCGCCGTTCGCTCGATGCCATTCCGCATCTGATCGGGGTCAACAATCATCAGGGCAGTGCCCTGACTCAGGATGCCGAGCCGATGCAGTGGCTGATGGCCGAACTGCAGCAGCGCCAGCTGTTTTTTGTCGACAGCCGTACCAGCGCCGCGACGGTGGCCGCGCAGATGGCCGAACGGGCCGGCGTGCCGAACTCGAGCCGCGACCTGTTTCTTGATCATCAGCAGACGCCGGCGTTTATCCATCAGCAGTTTCAGAAGGCGGTGGCCCTGGCGCAGCAGCGCGGGCGCGTGGTGCTGATCGGCCATCCCTACCCGGAAACGCTCGATTATCTCGAGGCCCATCTGCCCGAACTGGCCGCGCAGGGGGTCCGACTGGTCAGCCCGCAGCAGGTCGTGACCGCACCGCGGGCGCTGGCCGGACGGGCGACGCCATGACGCTGCTGTTTCTGGGCTATCTGCTGCTGGGCGCCCTGGCCGGGGTGTTGGCCGGCCTGTTCGGCATCGGGGGCGGGCTGGTGGTGGTGCCGGTACTGATCATCGCCTTCGAACAGCTCGGGCTGGCCGGATCGGTGCTGACCCATCTGGCGATCGGCACCTCGCTGGCGACCATCATCGTGACCTCCTGCAGCGCCATCCGTGCCCATCATCGCCGCGGTGCCGTGGCCTGGGGGCTGTTTCGCCGGCTGACGCCGGGGCTGGTGGTCGGCACCTGGATCGGTGCTGCGGTGGCGGTCTGGCTCAGCGGGGCCTGGCTGCAGGGGCTGTTCGGCTGTTTCGCACTGGTGCTGGCGGTCAAGTTCTGGACCGGCTGGGCGCCGCCTGCGGCACAGCAGACACCGAAATCGACGCTGATGACCGGCGCCGGGCTGGGCATCGGCTGTGCGTCCTCGATCTTCGGGATCGGGGGGGGCACCCTGACCGTGCCGCTGCTGCGGCGCTTCGGTGTGCCCATGCAGGAGGCGGTGGGCACCTCCAGTGCCTGTGGCCTGCCGATCGCCCTGATGGGCACGCTGGCGCATATGCTGCTGCTCTGGAATCATCCCGATCTGCCGCCCTGGGCCTTCGGCAGCCTCTATCTGCCCGCCTTTATCGGTATTGTACTGGCCAGTGTGCCCGGGGCCCGGCTGGGGGCGCAGATGGCGCATCGTCTGCCGGGACCGTTGCTGCAGCGCGGGTTTGCCGTGCTGCTGCTGGCGGTAGCGTTGAAGCTGCTGCTTTTGTAACCTGACCCGAAGGCGTGCGCCGCACGTCTTCGTTTCGTTGGGGGCTTCTGGCCCCTGTGCACCGTTGTAACAAGGAATGGCTGGTGATCCCCTATCCCTCGATTGATCCGGTAATCGTGTCCATTGGTCCTGTGGCCCTGCGCTGGTACGGGATGATGTATCTGATCGGCTTTGTTGCGGCCTGGTGGCTGGGCCGGCGCCGTGCGCAGCGCTCGGGTGGCCTCTGGCAGGGGGAGGAGGTGGGTGATCTCCTCTACTACGGTGCGCTGGGGGTGATCCTCGGCGGGCGCATCGGCTACATGCTGTTCTATAACTTCGAGCGTCTGCTGGCCGAGCCGCTGTCGCTGTTTTATATCCATCAGGGCGGCATGAGCTTTCATGGCGGGCTGCTGGGCGTGCTGGTGGCGGTCTGGCTGTTTGCACGCAGAACCGAGCGCAGCTTCTTCCAGGTCACCGATTTTGTCGCCCCGCTGGTGCCGCTCGGTCTCCTGACCGGGCGGTTCGGCAACTTTATCAACCATGAGCTGCCGGGGCGGGCAACGGATGTGGCCTGGGCGCTGCAGTTTCCC
>CAYWUD010000364.1:0-2671 GCA_964461355.1 uncultured Pseudomonadales bacterium
GCGGCTGCCGTCGAGCAGATAACTGCGGTAGGCATCCAGCAGGCTCGATTTCAGCCCCAGTTCAAGATCACGTGCGACCTCGTCCTGCAGCTCCAGAAGATGCGCCTGCACAAACAGATCGGCATCATAACCCCGCTCCTTGGCACAGAAATCGATCCACTTCTGGCTGAAGCCAAGATCCCGCTGGCTGTAGGCAAGCGCATGGAAATCGACATTTTCGAGCTGCATCATCAGCATCATCGGATCATTGAGCTCGAGCAGGAAGTCAAAATCGAGATTGAACTCGAGCATGTCCTGCATCCGCCCGCTGACAGAGAAGCCACCCGGGCCCGAACCGCTGGGCGGACGAATCCGGAACTCGCCATCGATCAGCAGCTCTTCATAACCCATCTCGCGCAGATCGCTGATGCCGATGCGCGGCATCGGACTGCAGGGCTGGGCGCCGCTATCACCGAGAAACCCTTCATGGTCGAGCTGCGCGCTGATCGACTGACTGTAGTAATCGGTCACGTCCAGACCGGTCAGCTCGACCGCCAGGCCGCGCTTGAACAGCTCGGCCGGGTCCTGTTCGATGGCATACAGATCCCAGATCGAGTCAGGCTTCAGGCGCACCGACTGCACATTGATCACCTGGCCCTGAAAATTGATCTGCAGGTCATTGATCCCCATTTCACGGGGAAAGATGCTCGAGACCACTTCGCCGTAATACACGTTTACAAAGGGGGAGACGGCTTTCACCTGCTCGGCCACGACGGCACGCACCTTGTACCAGATATATCCCTCGAAGGCGGCCACTCCGAGGACCACCAGCAGCAGGATCTTGAGTAGAATCTTCAACGTCGAACTCCTTGTCGTGATGGCCCGCCCGGGCCCGTTTCGGTCTCTCAGGCGACCGTTATCTGAGGTGCTCCAGCGGCAGCTCGGTCTTGTGGATCACCTTGCGCAGGACAAAACTCGAACGCACACCGGTAACCCCCTTGATGCGGGTCAGACGCCCCAGCAGCAGCTGCTGGTAATGCTCCATATCGGGTACCACAACCTTCAGCTGGTAGTCGGCATCGGTACCGGTGACCAGGTTGCATTCGAGCACCTCGGGGCATTCGGCTACCTGCGCTTCGAAATTCTCAAAACGTTCCGGGGTATGGCGATCCATGCTGATATGCACATAGGCGGTCAGCTGCAGCCCCAACTGCTGCTGATTGAGCAAGGTGACATGCCGGTCGATCAGCCCGGCTTCTTCCAACGCCTTGACCCGTCGTGAACAGGGGGAGGGGGAAAGCCCGATCTTCTCGGCCAGCTCCAGATTGGAAATACGACCGTTGTGCTGCAATTCGGTCAGGATTCTCTTGTCCAGACGATCCAGTTTCATTGCAACTCCTCCCGCATGTAGAACACCCAACAGACCTTGTCTGTACCGTACGCAGTATCTGCGCGGGGATAATAATGCCTAGGGCTATCCGGATACAAAGGCTCGGTAAAAAGTGTGGTCAGCAGGTCGCAGTTGAACAAGCAACCGTGCCTTGATGGCACAAAAAAAAGGGGAAGCATGGCTCCCCCTGTAGGCTTGTTATTAGTTTGTGCTTTGCTACACACTCGAGTTATTAACTACCTACTCCAAGACCGATCCGGGTCCGCTAACTTCCGGATACGCATGACGCACCCGGCAATTTCGGTATTCTTGCATACTGAGCACAAAAATCTAGGTAGATCTCCCTATCATGCGTAAGAAAACCCACCGAGATCACAGATAAGAAGTAAGGAGCAGACCATGCAGTTGTATGCCCGTGTCACCGGCACGCCATCAGGGCCCGATGTCATTCTGCTGCACGGTCTTTTTGGTGCGCAGGAAAACCTCGGCATGATCGCACGCCAACTGGCCGCTCACTACCGGGTTCACAGTCTTGATCTGCGCAATCATGGCCGCAGCCCCCACAGCGCGCTCCACGATTATCCGCATCTGGCTGAGGACGTACTGGAGTACCTGAACACCCATCATCTGCACAGCGTGGATCTGGTCGGACACTCGATGGGGGGCAAGGTAGCGATGCAACTGGCGCTGGCGCAGCCACAGCGGGTCAGGCGCCTGGTCGTCCTCGATATGGCACCCGTGGCCTATACAGACCGCCATAAACAGGTCTTTGCAGCCTTACATGCGGTGGCATCAGGAGCGCCACACAGCCGCCGTGAAGGCGACAGACTGCTGGCACACTATCTGGATGACGCCGGCATGCGGCAGTTTCTGCTGCAGAATCTGGTACCGGGCGATTGCTGCTGGCACTGGCGCTTCAACCTCACGGCATTGGACCACGCGTACCCCGATATCATTGCAGCGCTGCCGGAGGCGCTTCCGTTCAACGGCCCCACACTCTTTCTGAAAGGCGCCACATCGGACTACCTCAAGCCGGAGTACCGTGAAACCATCCTGCACCTGTTCCCGCATGCCAGGATGCGCCAATTTGCCGGCTGCGGTCACTGGCTCCATGCCGAGGCTCCGGAGCGCGTGGGCAGGGTCATTCGGGATTTCCTGCAATAACAGACAATCAAAAGGCGGCCAGTGGCCGCCTTTTGTGTATCTGCAGGACTCTGAGCACCGCTTACTGTCGTCCGCAGGCCTGACCTGGCGTTTATTGCGCTGTTGAATTCAGTCAGCCCCAAAGCAAAAACCCCAGTC
>CAYWUD010000365.1:0-2668 GCA_964461355.1 uncultured Pseudomonadales bacterium
AAATACAGCTAATATATACTTTTTCATACACACCTCTTTTTATAAATATACATTACTTTTGCATATTTATTCATTTTATGCAACTCAAAAAGAGGGGAATTACTCAAAAAAATCAACTATTCATGCATGAGCCGCAGAAGAATGGTAGCAATCTTATAGCTCTGAAAAGATTCATCTTGGATATTCATAAAGAATTTGCTATATTTCATGCTATGAATAGAACAAAAGTGCTTCTCCTAGTGAGTATTCTCCTCACACTCGTTGTTGGATGTTCACCAAATACTCGTACTTTAGATCCATACTCTGGAGATCTAACTATAACAGAGGTCACAAAAAAAGCGGAGTGGTCTTCACGGAAGGGACATCAGGTTGTATCGATGAATGGAATTCTCTACCTAATAGGGGGATACAGTCAAGATACTCCAGGAAAAGACAATTACATGGAAGATGTATGGAGCTCCCCAGATGGTGGAAACTGGACAAGGGTTACAGAGAGTGCTTCCTGGCGAGGACGATGGGGACACTCTGTTACAGTCATGGACAGCACCCTCTATCTCAGTGGTGGGTTTTACCAGAATGAGGAGGACCGAAGTGATAGGGGGTACTCTTCGGAAGTATGGAAATCTCAAGATGGGAAGAACTGGGAACTTGTTACTGATAATCCAGGATGGGTTGGGAGAATGGGACACTCCATGTTCTCTTCTTATAATGGAGACCTCTATATAGTAGGAGGTGTTCGTAATAGTACCGACCACCTAGGTGATATGTGGAAATCTTCTGATAAGGGAAAAACTTGGATAAGGATAGCACAGTCTGATAGCTTACCTTTTGGAAGAAGATCATTTTTTGCCTCCCATCAAAAGGATAATTTCTTATTTCTCTTTGGGGGAGCTTATCCACAACCAAATAATCCACCCCCAGGAGAGAAGTCTCAGATGTCAAATCTCTATCGATTTGATATGGATACTGAGAGCTGGATAACAATCTCTGCTCCAAATGAGAATATTACTCGAAAACACCATGCCATAGTAGAGATTGGATCAGACCTCTGGATACTGCAGGGACACAGCCAAGGAAGTGGGTATTTTTACTCCAAATATGCAATTTCTATTTATAGAGCTCCTTTCTCAGAGCTCACAAAAAACAGCACTACAACATTAGCGGTACCATGGGTAAAGGACTCCCCAGCCCCACCAGTGGATGCACGGTATAGCTATGCTACGGTTAAAACAGAGGACGGAACACTCCTTATGGGAGGATGGGGCGGCCAAGGACTTACACGGGATATATGGAGAGTCGATATATGAAAAAAATAATAACCCTTATCATCATAGCTACTCTATTTTCCACTTCTTCTGTATGGGCAGAAGACACCCCTACTATAAGTTCTTCTGGCTGGCAAATAACAGCAATAGATCCAGATACTCAACACAAAAAAGAGTGGGCATGGACATTATGGCCTAGTGAGCCTCTGTACCAGCACCCCATAGCCGATCCATTTACTCCAACAACACAATTTTTCTATCAATACATAGTTGAGAATGAGCTAACCACAGATAACCGGTTTGAAATTAGAATGGGGTACTCCAGAAGCCTATTCCGGTTCCACAAAGAGAACAACCCTGACAAGGGAGTAGAACTCTTTGCAAGTGTCACTATTCCGATTTTATTAACATCTTCAGTGTTTAAAATGGTAGCATTTGATGGAGTATTTGCACTAGGTGTAGCTGCAAAACCTACAGATTGGCTATCCTTTAAAATTTTCAGGCATCACTTCTCATCCCATGCGGGAGATGAGATTGCAGAGTTAGATACAAGTACTATTGATTGGGATACTTCTATGAGCACACAAAATGCACTGTATATTCGAGATGAGTTTGGAGTAGCCCTTGCAGTTGAACCACTAAAGTTTATAGAAAAATCTCCAGAAGGTCTCACTTCACGGGCATATGGGGAAGTCTATTATGCACCAAATGGAAAGGATCTTTTTGGAACTATGTATCTTGTTCCTGCTATTGATAGCCCCTGGTGGTTTCAGTGGGGAGCAGAAGCAACTTACTCTTTTCAGAATCCAAAATACGGTGGATTTTACGGAGCCCTTAACGTAAGCCATTTTCAGGAAAATGGTTTTTCTCCAAACACATCGTTTATGGTGGGGTATCAATTTCCAGAAGCAAAAAATATTGAGAGTTCAATAGGGTTCTCTTGGTATAGGGGAAGACCTCGTGCTAATAATTTTTACTATATGAGAGAGACCCTTTGTGGGCTTGTATTAAAACTGAATTTTTAGATATGTTCTAGGAAGAGAGAGATTCAAACCACCGAGAAAGTACTATAGCAAAAGCAGCAGAAACATTGAGAGATCCCTTAACCCCAACCATAGGAATAGAAACTACTCCATAGGAGCTTTTAGCTTCTGCCAAAAGCTCTGGAGATACACCAAGTTCTTCGGAACCAACAATAAGCACTCCATGGGAGGGGAAAACAAACTCTGACAGAGGAGTCCCTCCTGTTTCCATAGCGAACAACGGAGTCCCTGAAGGAAGATGATCTAATATAGACCTCTTATTGGGATGCTGCTGATCAATAACACGGTGTGGTATCATATCTATAGTCCCTCTTGCAGTTTTATAAGTACGAGGATGATCTATGGCTGCGGTACCAGAAG
>CAYWUD010000366.1:0-2668 GCA_964461355.1 uncultured Pseudomonadales bacterium
TTTTTTGGGCGCTACAGCGTTCAACGGCGGGTGAACACCACCCGGCTCACCGGACGCCACTCCAGCTCCCGTGCGGCGGCACGGAAGGTGGTGAGAATCACCCGACCATCCTCTTCGGCGCGAAACCGGTAGCGCAGATAGTATTTGCCCTTGGGGCCCTGATAGGCGGTATCGGTCACCGCATTATCGAGGATCAGCCCGTCCTTCTCGGAAAACTGTCCTTCAAATACCGCCAGCTGGCCATTGTCGGCACTGATGCTGGCCATCCGGTAACGGCTGTTGAGCGGATCGCGGCCCAGTACAATCGACCATTGCAGATCCGGCAACTGCATTTTTGCCTGCAGAAAGTTCATGCCGTACAGGCGCTCGAAAGCGATCGGTGTTGTCCCGGTTCCCACCCAGTTCTGCTCGGCATCCATCAGAAAACGCTCGGCCTGCCAGGAACCCTCGATAAAGCGAATAGCGGCCAGACGATCCTCATCGGCCCAGACGCCCTGACTCCAGCTGCATACCCACAGTGCCAGCGCACACAGCCAGCTTGCCCGTCCTGTCTTCATTCTGTTTCCCTCAACTTGTCCGCACGGATCGCTATAGCCTAAGTTGCACGACACATACTGCCAAATAAAAAAAGCACCCGCAGGTGCTTTTTGATGCTTGCCGACAGCCCCCGTCAGTGGCTGTTGAGCTGCGCCGCCAGCGCACGCCCCAGACGACGAGCGTCGTCGAGACACAGCGGCTGATCCTCGACCTGCTGGATCTTGATCGAATCGAGGGTTGCCTCCGGACCGTGCAGCGCCTTGATACCGGACATCGAACAGGTATCGACATTGGCACATTTGATACAGGGCATATTGCCGACCACACGGACATCACCGAGGTAGGTCATCCCCTCCATCAGCATGAAGGAGCGGATCGCTGATACGCCGGCCTCGGCCGCGTGGTTCAGGCGCGTGCTCTCCTCATCGGCCGCACTGGTGATGATGGCTGCACCGGGTTTGCCCCGCAGCAGCCCCTTCTGGTGGCGCAGGGGGTAAAGACGCTCAAGAAAGCTTTTGGTGCGCGCATCCAGCGAGGAATAGGGCGTCCAGCCCGCCACAACCAGGGCGTCGGCTTCCAGCACTTTTTCCATCAGCTTGTTGCCGTCATCGGGCAGCACACAGCTGTTGCTGTCGACACAGGCCAGACAGGCATGGCAGGGCTCAACACGATAATCGACCAGCTTGACCATTTCATAGTCCATACCGGTCGCTTCCAACAGCGCCAGCAAGGTGCGATCGGTGTTGCTGTTATCTACGGGAGACCCCGAAACCCCAAGAACCTTCATGTTCACTCCCATGCACTGCCGTGCGAACCGGGGATGCCGGTTTTTTGCTCATCGAAGCTGCGATTATAAGCCAGTTGCACAGGCATGACTTGTCATTATTCGAGCCAAAAAAGCGCGCATGATATGCCTACATACAGCTCTTGCAACACACGCAGTGACCCGGCCGGCCATCCTTCTGTGCGAAGCGGCGCTCTCCTGACCCGGTCCAAATATGTGCCCCCCTATCACGCCACCCGGCAACGGGGGGTGGTAACCAGCCCCAAAAAACCACGGGCTTCAGCCGCGGCAACATGCACCCAGTCTATCGGGCCACGGTATCAGGGTGCCTGCCGTGCCCACTGACCGCAGGGAAGAACACTAAGGAAGCGTGAAATAAAAAATTCCCGTTTTTATGTCACCGTTCACAGCGCCACCTTAAGCACGCTCGCGACAGTCTTTACAATCGGCCACGCGCGAAAGACGGGCCATCCAGGCGTATCCCCATGCCTATTCGGTTGCCAAGCCCTCTTTCCATCGACCAGACTTCTTTACACCCCCCAGACAAAACAGGCCGTGACGACCATGGACTTTGATCGCTTTCTAACCCTGCTGGCCAAGCACGACGGTTCAGACCTCTACCTCAGTACCGGTGCACCGCCCTGCGCAAAGTTCCACGGCCAACTCAAGCCTCTGGATCGCACCCCGCTGGCACCGGGCAGCATTGCCGAGATAGCGCACAACATCATGGACGAAGAACAGCGCACCCAGTTCGAGCACGACCTGGAGATGAACCTCGCCTACTCGATCCCGCACGTCGGACGTTTTCGCGTCAATATCTTCAAGCAGCGTAACGAAGTATCGATCGTGGCCCGTAACATCAAGGTCGAGATCCCGAAAATGGCCGACCTCGGGCTGCCGCCGATTCTCTCGGAAGTGATCATGGCCAAGCGCGGGCTGGTGCTGTTTGTCGGTGCCACCGGATCAGGCAAGTCGACCTCGCTGGCGGCCCTGATCGACCACCGCAACAGCAATGCCAGCGGCCATATCATCACCATCGAGGATCCGGTCGAGTTTATTCACAAGCACAAGAAATCGATCATCAACCAGCGCGAAGTCGGGGTGGATACCCGCAGCTTTGAAAATGCACTGGTCAACACCCTGCGCCAGGCACCGGACGTCATCCTGATCGGCGAGATCCGTAATCAGGAAACCATGGAGCATGCCATCGCCTTTGCCGAAACCGGCCACCTGTGCATTTCGACCCTGCACGCCAACAACGCCAACCAGGCGCTGGACCGGATCATCAACTTCGTCCCCGAAGAGCGCCGTCCCCAGCTGGTGCTCGACCTGTCCCTGAACCTGCGC
>CAYWUD010000367.1:0-2664 GCA_964461355.1 uncultured Pseudomonadales bacterium
ATGCCGAATATCTGGCTAACCGCTCTCTTTTGCTGGATACCAAAATCCTGTGGCTGACCGCTCTGAAAACAGTCAAACGTGACGGGGTCGCCCATTGAGGGTCAAGGACTTTGCCAACAATTCGGGTCTGGTAAATCGAACATGATCAATAACACTCTGCAAAAACTGGCCTTGCCGATCCTCGGTATCTCACGTACAGCCAAACGCTCGGTTGCGCTGAGCGTCGATTTTTCGCTCTGTATTCTGACTGTATGGCTGGCCTATTACCTTCGCCTCGGTGAGTTTGTAGCCCTTTCCGGTAATGCCCTATGGGCCGTGGCGGCCTCCATTGGCCTCGCGCTACCGATTTTTATTGTCTGCGGGCTTTACCGCGCTATTTTCCGCTACAGCGGTTGGCCCGCTTTTCTTGCGGTCGCACGGGCCACGGGGCTGTACTGGCTTCTGTATGCATCGCTCTTTACCGCCGTCGGCATTACCGGGGTACCACGTACCATAGGTCTGATCCAGCCGCTGCTGCTGCTGCTCTTTGTCGGTGCGTCTCGGGCTCTGGCGCGAATCTGGCTCGGTGATCGCTATCAGAGCCTGCTCAAGCAGGCCAACCGGCCCAAGGTACTGATTTATGGCGCTGGGCGTGCCGGGCGGCAACTCGCAGTTGCCATGCACAACAGCCCGGAAATGCAGATTGTCGGCTTTCTCGATGACGATGACCGCCTGCACGGCCATGTGCTCAACGGCCTGCCCATTTACAGCCCGGACGAACTGGCCGAACTGGTTAATACACGCGCCATCAGCGATGTCCTGCTGGCCCTGCCCTCCATCAGCCGAAAACAGCGCAATCTTATTATCAGTCGCATACGTGCAGCCCATGTCTCGGTGCGCTCCCTGCCCAGCCTGATCGATCTGGCTCAAGGCAAACTCAGCATTTCGGATCTGCGCGAACTCGACATTGATGATCTGCTGGGCCGCGAGCCGGTATCCCCCAACCACCTGCTTCTGAGCCGTAATATCGCCGACAAAGTGGTACTGGTCACCGGGGCCGGCGGCTCCATCGGCAGCGAACTCTGTCGTCAGATTCTTGCAACCGGCCCGGCTCGCCTGCTGCTGATCGAGCAGAGTGAATTTGCCCTGTACGCCATCCATCAGGAACTCGAGGGCAAGCTGAGCGAACAGAACACCGCTCTGGTCCCCCTGCTCGCCTCGGTTCAGGACCAGGACCGCATGCATGAAATCATGGCGACCTGGCAACCGGATACCGTCTACCATGCTGCTGCCTACAAGCATGTACCTCTGGTGGAGCACAACCCCGCCGAAGGGATCAAGAACAACGTGCTGGGCACCTTCAGAACCGCCGAAGCAGCGGCCGATAACGGGGTCAGCGACTTTGTGCTGATCAGTACGGACAAGGCGGTCCGTCCGACCAATATCATGGGTGCCAGCAAACGCCTGGCGGAGATGTCCCTGCAGGCACTGGCCAAAACCCGGCCGGAGACCCGCTTCTCCATGGTGCGTTTTGGTAACGTGCTCGGCTCCTCGGGCTCGGTGGTGCCCAAATTCCGCCAGCAGATTCGTTCCGGAGGCCCTATCACACTGACCCACCCGGAGATTACCCGCTATTTCATGACCATTCCCGAAGCCGCCCAGCTGGTCATTCAGGCCGGAGCCATGGCCAAAGGGGGGGATGTCTTCGTGCTCGATATGGGTGAATCGGTCAAGATCCGTCATCTGGCGCAGCGCATGATCGAGCTCTCGGGGCTGACCCTCAAGGATGAGGAGCATCCGGATGGTGATATCGAAATCCAGATTACCGGCCTTCGCCCCGGAGAAAAGCTCTATGAAGAGCTGCTGATTGGCGATAATCCCAAACCGACCCAGCACAGCCGCATCATGAAGGCCCACGAGGATTTCATTGCCTGGGATCGCTTCGAACCCAAGCTCCGCGCGCTGGAGCTGGCGCTGAACGCCAACGATGTGCGCATGATCCGCATGATGATCGAACAGCTGGTATCGGGGTATACCCCGAATGAAAGCATCGTCGACTGGATCTACCTGGAGCAGGAAGCAGAGCTTCTGAATCTGCCCGACTGACCAGCAACTAGCAGCAGCGGCTGTAGGCCTCGATGACGCCCTGTAACCAGGCTGAGTCGCGGCCACGCTGCTGGCGTCGGTAATGGGCTAAAAGCCGCTTCTGGTAGCACCGATGCTGAGCATTGTCGGCGCGCCAGAACGTACCGGTGGTACTGATCGGCTGGGAGCTATCCACCTCCACGTTAAGGCCCACGTCAATCACCTCGTAGTCACGTCCACGATCGGCCACCAGCGCCTCGCCAAGCAGCACAAACCCTGCCTCGATCAGGAATTCGCGCAGCTCATACAGGCAGTTGGTCGCGCAGAGCATGAACTGCAGCGTGCGCCCCGGGTTATGCTGCAGCATGCCGCGCAGTATAGCGATCATTGCTCGCCCTCCCACACCGGCAATAATCACCAGATGCCGTCCCGGCGCGCTGAAGCGAAGCTGGCTGCAATCGGCTGTCAAAACCCGATAATGACGATACCCGTACCGCTGCAGCGAAGCCTCCAGCGGCGCGGTAATCTCGGGTACCTGATCGACAAAATGCATCTGACCGCAGCGCCCGGCCGCCAGAATATGGGCCCCCAGTAACCCAT
>CAYWUD010000368.1:0-2652 GCA_964461355.1 uncultured Pseudomonadales bacterium
TCTTTCTGGTATAGGAAGTGCTGCGGCCATAGAGTTCTTTGCCACTCGGTACAAAAGTACACCCTTAGAAATACCCTATGTGTGGTACGGTTTTCGGTTTGGACTCCTTGTAAATATTGGAATTGCACTCCTGTTATTCCTTCTGCTTACCATTATTCCTTTTCCTATTACTCAAGGAGTACGTATAGGGCAGTTTCTTATTTGGTTTATTATTCCCTACGGTATGTATAACTCAATTCAAGGATATGTGAATAGTGAAAAGAAGCAGCGCAGTTTCCCCTACTTAAGAACTACCCATAACGTAGCAATTTTTATTCTTCCCATTATCTTGGTGGCAATCCTTAAGGTTGCTGGATTTGTGATAAGTTATTACCTTATATATATAGGGCTTCTGCTTTTTGGCGTATTTGTACTAGGAAAACCTTTTTTACGAAATTTTTCTCAGCGGTACCCTCTTGATGAAGATAGGCGAGCAGAGTTTCATAGTTACTCACTCTTTAGAACAGGAACCCTTATGGCCACAGACTTTATGTTTGGAGTAGATGCCCTTCTTCTTGGGATACTTACGGGGAGTGTTATTGTTGTTGCAGAGTATAGTGTTGCAACACTTATCCCTATTGCTTTAACCGCAATTCCCGTAACTGTGTTGCAACTTGCAGAGCCCTATATAGAGGAGTCCAAAGAGGACCTTCCACGGTTACGTAAATTTTTTACTCGAATTCTTATTCTTCTTATGGTGATTAACTTTTTCTTTGGGCTGTATCTCTTTTTCTTGTTGGCTCCCAATATTCCTAATCTCTTTGGTAGTGAGTACCAAGGGACTGTCCCTATCTTTCGAGTGCTTCTTATCTCATCTTTTATTTCAGGGAGTTTTAGAATTCCCTCTTTGCAGGTACTTGCCATTATTGGAAAAGAGAAAGATCGTCTCTACAATAATCTATTTTCTGGAGGCTTGCACATAATTCTTGCCATACCCTTTATTCTTATATGGGGGGCAATTGGGGCTGCTATAAGTGCTCTTGTGGCTGTAGGGGTTGGTGCTTTTGTTGCCTTCTTTTCTCTTCTTGGAGTTCTTTCTGGAGGAAGAAGGAATAATGGATAATACTCAGCTTTCAAAGTCTTGCTTATATAAACAGCTCTGGAAACTTGCTCTCCCTATTATGGGTGGGAACTTGTTGCAATCTTTCTATAACTTAGTAGATGCTTTTTTTCTCGGTCGGCTAGGCCCTCATCAGCTCTCTGCTCCAGGAATTATTTTCCCCATACTCTTCTTTCTTATTGTATTTGCCAGTGGTTTTGGTATGGCGGGAACTACTCTTATTTCTCAATCCTGGGGAAGAGGGGAGCAAGATAAGGTAAACTTTTATCTTGGGCAAACGTTCTCTATTCTTATGGTAACCGCAATATGCGTTACAATTGTGGGAATGATATTTGCAGACTTCTTTCTCAATCTCCTACGAGTACCCCCTGAAATTTATCCTTATGCCAGCATATATTTAAAAATTATATTTCTGGGTATGCCTTTTATGTTTGTAGATTCCGTATTCAGGTCGGCTCTTCAGGGGTCGGGCGATACAAGAACACCCCTGTATGTACAGATTGTTACTATCATTATAAATATCTTTCTTGACTGGGTGTTTATTTTTGGGGTTGGTCCAATTCCTGCTATGGGCGTTGCCGGGGCTGCGTGGGCAACGGTAATTTCTCGTTGTATAGCTGCTATAATAGATATGGCAATTCTTCTCTGGTTTCATCCACGGTTACGACTCTCTAAAAAATACCTCAAGCTCTCTCCTGCTGTAGCAAAAACATATATTCGCATAGGTATTCCTGTAGCCATAGGTCAGGGAATCTCCACCTTAGGGTTTGCCTTTATTCAGGGGTTGGTCAACATCTTTGGAGCCTCCGCAGCCGCAGCTTTTACTGTAGGAAACAGAATTACAGGACTTTTTAATATGCCCAGTATGGGGCTTTCTCAGGCGGCCGCAGTACTGGTTGGTAAAGCACTCGGTTCAAAAAAACCTATACAGGCAGAGCGAGTAATACGAACTGCAGTAATATCTTCGGGAATCTTTATTGCCCTCTCTATGCTTATTGTGTTCTTTTACGGTAGTGTGTTTATGCGCATCTTTACAGATGATCCTCAGGTTATAGAACATGGGGTTATGCTGTTTAAAATTTTAGCTCCATCTATTGTCTTCTTTAATATCTTTACGGTAATAAATGGAGCTTTTCAGGGTGGGGGAGACACAGCCCCCGTTATGATTCTTAATATAGCTCGCCTTTGGGGGGTTCGGGTTCCTGCTGCATGGCTTTTCTCTGTGTACTTAGGTTGGGGGCTGTCTGGTATTTACTGGGGAATGTTTCTTTCTAATATACTGGTGTTTATAGCAGCTCTTGCAATCTACTCTACGGGTAGGTGGAAGCATCAGCTTGATATGGATAAACTCAACAGATGATAGCTATAGTCTCTGCATTCCCCAAAGAAACCGCACTGCTACGAGCTCAAGGGCAATCCTTGCAAGGTGCTACCCTAGAACATGGGGGCAAGCTGTACACCTATGTATTAAAAGGTGTACCTATTATTACGCTATCCCTTGGTATGGGGGTGGATGCCTCTCTTGAAAGAACTGAAGAGCTTCTATCCCAATA
>CAYWUD010000369.1:0-2650 GCA_964461355.1 uncultured Pseudomonadales bacterium
ATAGGCATCGAGAATGCGGCGGTAGATCGCTTCCTGCTCGTCGACGGTGGGAAAGCCTTCACTGATCAGGAAGGGGATTTCCGAGCGGTACAGGCCAACGCCTTCGGCACCGCGCTCAAGGCCGGGGCGAATATCGGCCATCAGACCGGTGTTGGTATACAGGTTGATGCGCTGTCCGTCTGGCGTCATGGCCGGCAGATCGCGCAGTTTTTCCAGGCCGGCGACCAGCTGATGCTGCTGTTTCTGCAGGCGGCGGAACTCCTTGAAGACTGCCAGCGGCGGGTGCAGCAGCAGACGACCATGGTAGCCGTCGATGATCGCCGGGCTGGCATCGAGCTCGCGTCGCTCCAGCGCGCCGACCCCCATGATGGTCGGCAGACCGAGGGCGTTGGCGAGAATGGCGATATGCGAGAGCACCGAGCCTTCCTGACAGATCAGGCCGGCCAGTTTCTCCAGCGGATAGCGGCTGAGGGTGGCGATATCGATGGTGCGCCCGACCAGAATAAAGGGTTTGTCCGGTAGGCTGGCATCGCCTTCACGCGGGATCAGCGCGGTATAGATGAGGTTGCCAAGGTTTCGGATATCCTCGGCACGCGCGCTGAGGTAGGGGTCAGGCATTGCCGCGAAACGATCGGCCAGTTCGCGAATCGCTTCGCGCAGGGCCGCCGGTGCCCAGAGGCCGCGACTGAGGTGTGGCGCGCAGCCGTCGATCAGTTCCGGGCTGTCGAGCAGCATGCGGTAGACATGAAACAGCGAGCGGATATCGGCCGGAAGATCGGTCTGCATCCGTTCCGGAGCATCCTCAAGCTCGCTGCGTACTTCGGCGATCGCTTCTTTCAGATGCTGCAGCTCAAGGCCCGGATCACTGGCCTCCTGGTCGGCCACCTCGGCAAGCTCGGGTTGATCACAGAAATGCAGCGGCCCGAGGGCAATGCCCGGTACGGCGCGAATGCCGTCAAGGCTGCGCGCGCCCATGGGGCTGTCGGGGCTCCAGTGATCGAGGTTGAGACGCGTATGCAGGGTTCCGCCCAGCTGGGTAGCGATGGTGATCAGCAGCGCAACTTCAGCCTCGCTGAAGCGTTCGTGGCTGCGGCGCTGTACGTGGATGACACCGAGCATTTTGCGCAGGTGAATCAGCGGCACGCCGAGAAAGGCGTTGTAGATCGCTTCGCCGGTTTCCGGCACGTACAGATAGCTCGGGTCTTCACTGGCACAGCTGAGGTTACGCAGCTGCTGGGTCTTGGCGATCTGGCCGGTGATCCCTTCACCGAGGCCAAGGCGCACGTGGCCGATGGCCCGTTTGGCCAGCCCCGATGAGGCCGCCAGCAGCAGGCTCTGATCGGGCTGGGTGATGTAGAGCGAGCAGGCATCGGCGCCGACCGCGCGCCGCACACCGCTGACCAGCGTGTCGACCAGCTGTCGCAGGCTGGCCGCCTCGCTGGCGTCCTGCATGATCTGGCGCAATAAACTCAGGGGCTGGTCCATGGCGGGGGTACCCTACATCTAGATGAAGCAAGTCGTTAATGTACGGGGTTGCCGGCAGCAGCTCAACCGCCGGTGTGCGATTACCGGAAATTCCCCATTGGGCGCCCTGGCGTGGTCGGTTAGAATCGCCCGCTTTGAATTGATGGCGGATGTTGCGATGAGCTCCACTCCACGTGATCAGATCTATGCCGACGCGCGTGATGAGGTGAGCGGCTTTGCCTTTGACGAGGCGGTCGCCCGTGTTTTTCCGGACATGATCCGGCGCTCGGTACCCGGTTACACCACGATTATTCCCATGCTGGGGGTGATTGCCGGCCGCTATGCCCAGCCTGATACCCTTCTTTATGATCTGGGCTGTTCGCTGGGGGCTTCCACGCTGGCGATGCGCCATGGTGTTACGGCGCCGGGCTGCCAGCTGATCGGTATCGATAACTCCAGTGCCATGCTCGAACGTTGCCGCCACTATGTGGCCGTTGACGATCATGACCTGCCGGTCGAGCTGCAGCTGGCCGATATCTGTACTGTGCCGATCGAGCGTGCCTCGATGGTGACCCTGAACTTTACCCTGCAATTTATCCCGCTTGCCGAGCGAGGCCCGCTCCTGAATCGGATCTGTGCCGGCATGGTCGAAGGCGGGGCGCTGGTGCTGTCGGAAAAACTGATCTTCGAGCCAGCCGAACAGAGTCTGCTGCAGGAACTGCACTGGGATTTCAAGCGCGCCAACGGCTATTCCGAACTGGAGGTGAGCCAGAAGCGCAGCGCGCTGGAAAACGTGCTGGTCCCCGAAACCCTGCAGCAGCACCGCGAGCGTCTGCTGGCAGCCGGTTTTTCGCAGGTGAGCCTCTGGTACCAATGCTTCAATTTCTGTTCCTTGCTGGCGATTAAATAAGTGATCGATTATCAAGCCTGTTACGCCGCGCTGCTCTCAGCGATGCATGAAGGGGGGCTTGCGCCCTGGGGTCAACTACTGCCGGCACAGCTGGAGGCGGTCTTTGCCGATCCCCATGGCGATCTGCCGCGCTGGCAGGGCGCTCTGGAAGCGTTGCCGGAGCTTGAGTCGGTAGCAGCCGATCTGAAGCGTGATTGTATCGCTCTTGAGGCGGGGGCGGCTCTGGGTGGTGAGACGCTCGAGCGGCTGGAAGCCGCGCTGCGCACGCTCTGTCCC
>CAYWUD010000370.1:0-2641 GCA_964461355.1 uncultured Pseudomonadales bacterium
AGTATGATGCCGACGTTGGGACGAAAACCGTCGGAATCAATCACGAGATAGTCCTTAATAGAGTATTGCTGTTGATTGTTCCACAAAAACAAGGGGGCCAGCAATCGATTAGCGCCGGCCTCTGCCTGTACCTATATAAAAGGAAGCGGGTGCGCGGCCGATGACAGAACTACTACTGAACAAGGTGGCTTGGGCTCGGTATGATGCGAGCCCTGTTGAGGCTTTTACTGTGGGTAGAGGAGAGCGCCGTGGCACTGGCCATTTTTGATCTGGACAACACGCTGATCGCCGGCGACAGCGATTACGCCTGGGGTGAATTTCTGGTGCGCACCGGACTGGTCGATCAGGACCGTTTTCGTGAGGCGAACGAGTACTTCTATCAGCAGTACAAGGCCGGTCAGCTCGATATCGACGAATACCTCGAGTTTGCGCTAAAGCCCCTGACCGAGCACAGTCAGGAAAAACTGGCGGAACTGCATGAGGCGTTCATGCAGACGATGATCGAGCCGATCCTGCTGCCGAAGGCGTTCGAACTGCTGCAGTGGCACCGCGAGCGGGGTGATTTCCTGCTCATTATCACGGCGACCAACACCTTTGTGACCGCACCGATCGGGCGCAAGCTCGGCGTCGATGCCCTGCTGGGGATCGAGCCGGAGATTGAAGATGCGCGCTACACCGGCCGCTACCTCGGCACCCCCACCTTCCAGGGCGGCAAGGTGAAGCGTTTGTACGCCTGGCTGGCCGAGCAGCCCTATGATCTTAAGGGCAGCTATTTCTACAGTGACTCGCATAACGATCTGCCGCTGCTGGAGCTGGTGGAGCATCCGGTGGCTGTTGATGCCGACGAAAAGCTCAGCGCGCTGGCCGCCGAGCGGGGATGGCGCCAGATCAGTCTGCGCGGCTGAGGAAAAAACCTATTTGTTGTGCCGGCAAAGCGGATAACATAGCGCCCTTTTTCAGGGCGCTATTGCGTTGTAGAACATCGGTTTTCGGGTTCGGGTGAAAGCCGGTCTGCGGATGGGATGGACAAGCCATGGTGACAGGGTTTGAGCACGACGGTGGTGGGCCGTTGTTGCGGATCGAAAGCCTCAGCAAACAGTTTGCCGAGACGCTGGCGGTCGATCAGGTTTCGCTCGATATCCGGCGCGGCGAGCTGTTTGCTCTGCTGGGCGGTTCGGGATCGGGGAAATCGACCTTGCTGAGAATGCTGGCCGGATTTGAGTCGCCGAGTGGCGGTCGCATTCTGCTCGATGGTGTGGACATCACCGAGCTGGCGCCCTATCAACGTCCGATCAACATGATGTTTCAGTCCTATGCGCTGTTTCCGCACATGACCGTGGCGCAGAACATCGCCTTCGGTCTGAAGCAGGATCGCCTGCCCAAGGCTGATATTCAGGAGCGGGTCGAGGCGATGCTCGAGCTGGTGCATATGCGTGACTACGCTGCACGCAAGCCGCATCAGCTCTCCGGCGGCCAGCGCCAGCGGGTGGCACTGGCGCGCAGTCTGGCCAAGCGGCCGAAGCTGCTGCTGTTGGATGAGCCGATGGGTGCGCTCGACAAGCAGCTGCGCTCGCGCATGCAGCTTGAGGTGGTCGAGATTCTGGAAGAGGTCGGGGTGACCTGCATTATGGTGACCCATGATCAGGAAGAAGCGATGACCATGGCCAGCCGGATGGCGGTGATGCACTCGGGGCGGATCGCCCAGGTCGGCTCGCCGATCGATATCTATGAATCCCCCAATTCGCGCCTGACCGCCGAGTTTATCGGCTCGGTCAACCTGTTCGGTGGCGAGATTCTGGTGGATGAGAACGACCACTGCGTCATTCGCAGCGATCAGCTCGAGGAGCCGCTGTATATCGGCCACGGTATCAGCAGTCCGCTGGAAGAGACGCGCCTGTGGGTGGCGGTACGCCCGGAAAAAACGCTGATCAGCCGTGATCGTCCGGCCCAGCGCTACAACTGGACCCGTGGCCTCGTCGAGGATATCGCCTATCTGGGCACGCACTCGGTCTACCATGTGCGCCTGCCCTCGGGCCTGCGGGTGCAGGCCAATCGCGCCAATACCGACCGTACTACCGACCGGCCCGGCTGGGAGGAAGAGGTATATCTGAGCTGGGACGACAGCAGCCTGATGGTGCTCGAGCGCTAGGAGATCCCATGAAACAGAAGTTTCTGTCTCTGCGCAGCCTGATTCCCGGGGTGCCCTACCTCTGGCTGCTGCTGTTTTTCGCGCTGCCGTTCGTGATCGTGCTGAAGATCAGTCTGGCCGAGTTCGATGAGGCGATCCCGCCCTATACGCCGCTGTTCAGCTGGGTCGAGCAGAGCCTTCGGGTGCTGATCAACTTTGGCAATTATCTCTTCCTGTTTGAAGATCCGATCTACCTGCAGGCGTATCTCGGGTCGCTGAAGATCGCCGCGGTGTCGACGGCGCTCTGTCTGCTGCTCGGTTATCCGATGGCCTATGCCATGGCTCAGGCGCCGCGGCGCTGGCAGAGCTCGCTGCTGCTGCTGGTGCTCTTGCCCTCCTGGACCAGCTTTCTGATTCGTATCTACGCCTGGATGGGCATTCTGAACAATGGCGGACTGCTCAACAGCCTGCTGCTCTGGTGCGGTCTGATCGATCAGCCGCTAACGCTGCTGC
>CAYWUD010000371.1:0-2638 GCA_964461355.1 uncultured Pseudomonadales bacterium
CGTGGCTCCGTATTACCGGTGGGTGGCCCGCATGCTGCATCTTGGCCTGCTTATGCCCGAAGCAGGCACGCATCAGGAAGGGAACGGCGTTTTACCGCTGTGGATCAGGGCGCCGTATCCACGGCGGCCAGGCGATAGCCGATGCCGTGCACGGTCTGGATCAGGGGTGTCTTGAAGGGCTTGTCGAGCGCCTGACGCAACTGATGGATATGGCTTCTGAGGCTGTCGCTGTCGGGGCAATGCTCGCCCCAGACGGCGGCTTCGAGTTCGCTACGTTTGACCACGCCGGGGCTTCGCTGCATCAGCAGGGTCAGGAGCTTGAGGCCGACCGGGCCGACCTTGAGGAGGGTGTCACCGCGTCGGATCTCAAGGCTGTCGAGGTCGTAGACCAGATCGGCAACCTGCAGCACACGCTGGCGTCGGCCCTGACTGCGGCGCAGGATCGCTTCGATGCGCGCGGCCAGCTCGGCCAGCGCAAAGGGTTTGACCAGATAGTCGTCGGCGCCGGCGGCCAACCCCTTGAGTCGATCATCGAGCTGATCACGGGCTGTCAGCATCAGGATCGGCACTTCCGAGCGCGCCTCGTTACGCAGGCGCTGGCACAGTTCAAGCCCATCCAGGGCGGGCAGCATGATATCGAGAACGATCAGGTCAAAGCTGTGCTGGGTGGCCAGATGCAGCCCGGTCAGCCCGTCACGGGCACAGTCGACCGTATAACCCTTGAGTTCCAGGTAATCGATGATATTGGTCAGGATATCGCGGTTGTCTTCAACAACAAGCAGGCGCATCGGCAGGGTCTCGACGGGTAAAGCACAAGGAGTGAACGGCGATCGGGGCGGGCCTTTTCACGGACTGGCTGCGCGCCTGGATCGCTGCCTCAGCCTACCAGAACCGGGCCGCGATGGAATCGATCGAGTGGTAACGGGGCGTGCGAACGCCAGCCTTCACACGACATCGTCATCAAGCTGGTGGCGCTGCGCGGCATTGAGCTCGGATCGAGCCAACAGGTTGACCGACTGCGATTCTTCGCAGAACACCAGTACCACCGAGCCCTGCTCCAGTTGCCGGCGCACTGCGCCAAGACGCTGTGCCAGAGGGCTCTCATCGCCATTGTCGGTGCCAAAACGGCCCAGAAATTCGATGATCAGGTTGTCCAGGGTGTCGGCCTCAAGGGCCTGCCAGGGGATCAGCATCGGGTTATTCCTTCGTTCAGCCACGTTTGCCGAAGCGTTCGCGGTTCTGGCGTTTGGCTTCGGGGCCTTTTTGCAGCAGCACATAGACCGCACCGGTGCCGCCCTGGCGTGGCTGTGCGCTGTGAAAGGCCATTACCTCGGGAACCTGCTGCAACCAGTGGTTGACGTAGCTCTTGCGCCAGCCCGGCGGGTTGGCCTGGGCGCCGCGGCCGTGGCGGATCAGCAGGCAGCGCAGCTCATAGCCGAGCGCTTCCTGGATAAAGTCGTACAGTTCCTTGCGGCTGGCCTTGAGCCCCTGCTTGTTGAGATCGAGGGTGGCGTCGATGTCGTAGTGCCCAAGACGCAGGTTCCGGTAGACCCCGTGCTGCATGCCGGGGCGGCAGAAACCGATCGGGTCCTCCGGCGCGATCATCGCGACCTCATCCAGCGTCAGGTAGTTGGGATCGACCGCCGTCCGGTCTTCGGCGGCAAGGCGACGGCGCGCGAGCCCCGGATCTGCTGATTTTGCCGCAGCGCCCAGATCGGCACGGCGGTTATCGCGCTTCAGCGGTTTGACCCCGGCCATTTCGAGTTCAAACAGTTTTTCGAAGGGATGATCGCTCATAGGGCGGGCGCGCCTGTTTCAGGGCGGGCGGCCGCCGGGCAGAGGTCCAGCGCAGCGATCAGGGTATCGAGATTCGCTTCCGGGCGGTGCCCCTGTTCGCTCAGGTGGCGACGAAAACGGCGCGCGCCCGGCAGACCGTTGAAGAGTCCCAGAATGTGGCGGGTGATGTACTTGAGCTGAGCCCCTTTGGCCAGTTCTGCCTCGATATAGGGGAACATCGCCTCGATCACGGCGCGGCGATTGCTCCAGCGCGGTGCGCTGGGGGTGGCCGGATCGCCGAACAGTTCGCTGTCGACCTGGCTCAGCAGCCAGGGGTTCTGGTAGGCCGCACGGCCGAGCATCACACCATCGAGCTGCTGCAGATGAGTCCGGCATTGCTCAAGGCTGTCGATGCCGCCATTGAGGATGATCTCAAGATGCGGGAATACCTGTTTCAGGCGGTAGACAAAGTCGTAATCGAGCGGCGGGACTTCACGGTTTTCCTTCGGGCTCAGCCCTTCGAGCATGCCGATGCGCGCATGCACGATAAAGGTCGAACAGCCGGTGGCGGCGATCTGTTCCATAAAGGCGACGATGGTATCGAAGCCCTGCATGTCGATCAGGCGGCTGGTGATGCCGATCCGGTGCTTGATGGTAACCGGGATCGATACCGCGTCCTGCATCGCCTTGATGCCGTCGGCGACCACATCGGCTTCGCCCATCAGGCAGGCACCGATACGGCCGTTCTGTACCCGGTCGGAGGGGCAGCCGACGTTGAGATTGACCTCGTCGTAGCCCCATTCCTCGGCAAAGCGGGCGCAGCGGGCGAGTTCTTCCGCGTCGTGGCCGCCCAGCTGCAGGG
>CAYWUD010000372.1:0-2628 GCA_964461355.1 uncultured Pseudomonadales bacterium
TTTCGGCGGGTTGTGAAAATTGACTTATAAAACTCATAAACACTGCCTTCCTCGTAAGTACCAATCCACCCCGTCAAGAAGATCTTTAATAATGATAAGCTCTCCCTTTGATGTTCCTAGGGGAACCAGTACAGTTGTTATTTCCCTAAGATCTAGAGTGATATGAGCCTTTTTTAGTTCCCCATGGAGGTATTTTTGAAGCGCTGTAAGGTTCTCTTCTGTTATGGTTGATGGTAACAGTGACTCCATATGGGGGCTTCTTTTACACATAGCCCATACAAGGTAGGTACCAATAAGTTTTTTGGGTAAGTTAAGAGACTGTTCTAGTGTTTTGAGCAAGGTGAGAGAAAAGGAGTAGTTCATCTGTAGTACACTAGTGCTCTGGGTTGCTATAAAAAAAAGATCTTCCGTAGAGGGGTTTGAGTAGGTTTCTACAAAGTAGTTGAGTATCATTTTTGCTCGAGTAGTACTATATGGTGAAGAGGGTACTTGTAGGACTCCTATAACTGCCATAGCAACCGATAGATGATACTCTTGAATCATGTTATCTTTCTCTATATGCACGTATGATGGATCCATAATAAGAGCTCTTGGATACAGGGTAGGCTCTATAATCTGTTCATTATCTATCTGTACAAGCGCCTCTCCCGCTAGTCCATTCCATGTGGTGCTTAGGAGTGATACAATAGGTGTCATTGGTCGGTATGCGGTATCTCTACTGTTTTTAGGAGGGTAGAGCTCCTCTGCCCATGCTAGGGTAGCAAGTTTTACTGCCCATTGAACTGATTGATCCCCATAGGCAATAATAAGATCTGCCTCTATTGACTTAATATATGCAAGTACTTCCGCAATATGGTCATCTTCAGATGCAGAGGACGGGGAGTCTAGGAGTAATCTGTGGTGAGCAGAAGTTGTCTTCTGTATACTCTCTACCTGTGATGCAAATGTGTTGTACGCAATAATACAACTGTTTGAGCTGTTACATTGAGTAATATATGAACGTATTTTCTCCACAGAACCAGCCCCAATGTGTATAGCAGGGGGAAATAGGTAGGTGTCTGGGGGCTCTATCGACTGTTTTTTTGGCATGGACTTATATTACCCTATAGGGGTGAATATGACAAGAGATAGACGCTTTTCCTCTCTGGTATTATGGTAAACTTAAGGGAGTATTTTTAGGTGTTTGGCTTTCCTGGGCTCTTATAACATCTTCTACAAACTGGCACGTAGCTATCATTCCCTCCAATAACAATCTGCTCTCCGCTGTATGTTGGAGTATCCCCTTCAAACCTCAGTACCATGGTTGCTTTTTTATTACAGAACCAGCAAATAGTTTTTACCTCTTCAATATTGTCAGCATAAATAAGCAGTGCTCTACTCCCTTCAAAAAGGTTATTCTGAAAGTCATTTTTTAAACCGTATGCTATAACAGGAATGTGCAGAGAGTCTACAATCTCTGTGAGCTCTTCTACCTGCTTATGGGTCATAAATTGAGCTTCATCTATCAGTACACAATAAATGGATCCCTTTTTGAGTTCTTGCTGTACCGCTTCTAAAATAGAGCTGTCCTTACTAAAGGTAAGAGCTGGCTTTCTTGCACCCATTCGAGATCCAACATACCCGTGTTCAAATCGGTCTTCTAGGGTAGAGGTAAACAGGAGCACCCGTTTGTTTTGCTCTTCATAGTTGTGGGCAATCTTAAGAACCTCAATTGATTTACCCGCATTCATAGTTGCATATCTGTAGTAAAGCTGTGCCATAGTGTACTCCTTTTACTCGCCTTGGAGAGGATCCATACTCAGTAGTCTATCTTTCCAGCGAACTGCCAGATAGATAAAGGGGGTGTCAAAAAGAGATACAAGCCACTTCATAATATAGGTGGTTACAAAAATTTGTATCATCGTATTAAGGTCAAAAATACCGGTAAATGCAAGCACCACAAAGATAAGGTTATCTAAGAGTTGACTTACCATGGTAGATGCGTTATTTCGAAGCCATAGGTGCTTTGGCTTTGTTCTTTTTAACCAGTTATAAAACTGTACATCAAAACTTTGGCTTATAAGGTATGCCACAATACTTGCTATAGTAATTCGTGGGAGTACGGAAAATATAATATCCAAAGCTCCCTGGGTCATATCACTGGCGTGTGGGGTAAACCAGAGTCCAACCTGCATAACCATAGTTGTTGTGGCTATTGCAAATATTCCCATATGCACACCTCTCCGTGCATCTTTCTTGGACCAGATTTCTCCTAAAATGTCGGTGGCAAGGAAGGAGCTTCCATATACAATATTTCCAAGGGTTGTGGTAAGTCCAAAGAGTTCTACCGTTTTAATTACTTGAATATTTGCCAGAATAGAGGCTAATACAATCCACCCGTAGAGCCCTGCTTTTCCAAAGAATCGAAGGGAAGCCATGAGGCAGAGATAGTTTGTTACAAGGAGTATTAACCATAAAACTTCATTAGGTAGTGCTGTCATAAGCACCAATTGTACCGACTTGCCTGCTCTGTATCAAGAGAGTATTTGTTTGAGAAGGAGGCTAATTGCTATGAGGTATCCCCACCCTACAAAGATCCAACCCCTAAGTGTAGTTATTCCCCTAGGGGCTACTTGAGCAAGGTACTCT
>CAYWUD010000373.1:0-2627 GCA_964461355.1 uncultured Pseudomonadales bacterium
GATCGGCGCCATCGCCGAGCAGACCAACCTGCTGGCACTCAACGCGGCGATCGAGGCCGCCCGTGCCGGCGAGCAGGGGCGTGGCTTTGCGGTGGTCGCCGACGAGGTACGCAGCCTCGCGGCCCGCTCCCAGGAAGCCACTCAGGAAATCCAGTCGATGATCGAAAAACTGCAGGCCGAGTCGCGCCATGCCGTTTCGGTGATGCAGGCCAGCCGCAGCCAGAGCCAGGAGACGGTCGCCCGCGCCGAGCGTACCGGCACCTCGCTGGGCGAGATTACCGCCTCGGTGCAGGTCATCAACGAGATGAACAATCAGATCGCCGCCGCCGCCGAAGAACAGACCTCCGTTTCCGAAGAGATCAGCCGCAACGTGACCCAGATCTCCGACATCAGCAGCGCCATCAGCGGCGGTCTGGCCGAAACGGCCGACGGCGCCACACAGCTCTCCACGCTCTCCGATCAGCTGCACGCACTGGTGCGCCAGTTCAAGCTCTAAGGCTCCACCGGCCAAATCCCGGACCGATAACCTCGGCGCCGGGGCTTTTCTCCGGCCGCCAAGCTCAATATGATGGGCCGCTTTTACCCCCCGGCGAATAATTGCTGATGCCCGACCTTCCCCTGTTTCTGGCCCTGCTGCTGGCCCTGCTGCTTGATCGTCTGCTGGGCGAACCTCGCCGCTGGCATCCGCTGGTCGGCTACGGCCTCTTGGTACGCCGTATCGAACACTGGCTGTATGCCGACTCCAGAGCCCGCGGCGCACTGGCCCTGCTGCTGGCGCTGACGCCGGCCGCCCTGCTGCTACCGCTCTATCTGCTGCCGGGCGCGGCTCTGGTGCAGCACTGGCTGTTGGTGCCCATCCTGTATCTGGCGGTCGGCGCCCGCGCACTGCGCCAGCATGCCGAAGCGGTCGAAACGGCTCTTGGCCAGGAAAATCTCGAGCTGGCGCGCACACGCACCGGCTATATGGTCAGCCGCCAGACACAGACGCTCGATGCTGCGGCACTGCGCCGCGCGACCATCGAATCGGTGCTCGAAAACGGCAACGACACCCTGTTCGGCGCCCTGTTCTGGGCCATGGTGGCCGGCGCACCGGGGGTCGTGCTGTATCGCCTGGCCAATACCCTGGATGCCATGTGGGGGTATCGCAATACCCGTTACGCGCGTTTTGGCACCTGTGCCGCGCGCCTGGATGACCTGCTGAACTGGGTTCCGGCACGCCTGACGGCGCTGAGCTACGCCCTGCTCGGACATACCGGCAGCGCAGTTCGGGCCTGGCGCAGCGAGGCCCATCTACTGGCCAGCCCCAATGGCGGGCCGGTGATGTGCGCCGGTGCCGGCGCGCTCGATCTGCGGCTCGGCGGGCCGGCCTGCTACCATGGCCACTGGCACGACAAACCCTGGTTCGGCGGACGGTCGGCCCCCGAACCCGGTGCAATCAATCGCGCCTGCCGACTGGTCGAACACAGTGGCTGGCTCTGGCTCGCCGCACTTGGTATTGGCCAGTGCTGTTACTGGCTGTTGATGGATTCTTTCTGATGCAACTACACCATGGCGGCCGGCTGAAACAGGCCGCCACCCAATACCGCATTCCCCTGTGCGACTGGCTCGACCTTTCCACCGGCGTCAGCCCCTGGTCCTGGCCGGTGCCTGCCGGCATGCCACACCAGGCCTGGCAGCGTCTTCCCGATGCCGATGCAGAGCTGGCACGGGCCGCCTGCCACTATTACGGCGCGCAAACAGCACTGCCGGTGGCCGGCTCGCAGGCGGCGATCCGTTCGTTGCCCTGGGTACGCAAGCAGGCTTCAGGCCTTGGCCGCGTAGCGCTGCCCGCACGCGGTTATCGCGAACATCGCCAGGCCTGGGAACGTGCCGGTTTTGATCTGTGCTTCTACCGCGACTGGCCGAGCGACGCCCTGATTGCAAGCTGCGATGTCGTGGTCATGATCCACCCCAACAATCCCACGGCGCAGCGCTTTGCCCGCGCCGCGCTTCTGGATCTGCATCAGCGCCTGAACGAACGCGGCTCCTGGCTGGTGGTTGACGAAGCCTTTCTTGATCCGGCACCGGAACAGAGTCTGGCACCCGACAGTCATCAGCCCGGGCTGATCGTCCTGCGTTCGGTCGGCAAGTTTTTCGGTCTGGCGGGGCTGCGGGCCGGCTTCGTGCTCGCCGAACCGGCCATCCTGCAGGCACTGGCCGAGGAACTCGGCCCCTGGACCCTGAACGGTCCGGCCAGCTGGCTGCTGCCGCAGATGCTGGCAGACCGGGACTGGCAACAGCAGCAGTGCGCACGCCTGCAGCAGGCCAGCACCCGGCTCGGCGCCCTGCTCGCGCGCCTGCTGCCCGAAGATACCGCGCTGGCCGGCACCGATCTCTTCCAGACCGCACGGTTCAAGGCTGCAGTGCTGGCCCCGCGCTATTATGAAGCACTGGCCGCACAGGGGATTCTGGTACGCCTGCTCGATGAAGGCGACGGTCTGCGCTTTGGCCTGCCCGCCGACGCCGCACAGTACCAGCGTCTGGAGCAGGCGCTGACCCGGATCGCCGCCGCCCCGGATCAGGCTGCATCGAGTTCGAGCAATTCCTGATAGAGCGCGCTGAACCCGGCCTGCCCGCCATGGCTGAAC
>CAYWUD010000374.1:0-2602 GCA_964461355.1 uncultured Pseudomonadales bacterium
ACTGGGGATCATCACCTCCATGTTTACCGCCATTATGGTCAGCCGCGCCATGGTCAACCTGATCTATGGCGGCCGTCAGCTGAAGAAGATTGCGATCTAGGAGCAACCCCATGAGTCAACAGAAAGTGATCAATTTTATGGGGCTGCGGCGTCTGGCCGTGGGCCTGTCCCTGCTCCTGGTGCTGCTGTCGCTGGGCTCGCTGGCGGTCAAGGGGCTGCAGTTCGGCCTCGACTTTACCGGTGGCGCACTGATCGAACTCGAGTACGATCGACCGGCCGATCTGGGCGCGATTCGCAGTCAGCTGCGCGAGGCCGGTTACGAGAACGCAATCGTGCAGGATTACGGCAGCGCGCAGGATGTGGTGATCCGTATGCCGGGCGATGATCCGCAGCTCGGGCAGCGGGTCGCCGATCAGCTGGGTGCCGATTACAGCGGGGCGATCGAGCTGCGCCGGGTGGAGTTTGTCGGTCCGCAGGTCGGTGAAGAGCTGCGTGAGCAGGGCGGCATCGGCATGATCGTGGCCCTGATTCTGATCATGCTCTATATCGCCTTCCGTTTTCAGTACAAGTTTGCCCTTGGCGCGATTCTGGCGCTGGCGCACGACGTGATCATTACCCTGGGTGTGTTCTCGTTCTTGGGCCTGCAGTTCGATCTGACCGTGCTGGCGGCGGTGCTCTCGGTGATCGGTTATTCGCTCAACGATACCATCGTCGTGTTTGACCGGGTGCGGGAAAATTTCCGTCGCGTGCGCACTGGCGGGCTTGAGAACATTCTCAATGTGTCGCTGACCCAGACCCTGGGCCGGACGCTGATGACCTCAGGCACCACGCTGCTGGTGCTGATCAGCCTGTTCCTGTTCGGCGGCGAGATGATCCATAACTTCTCCTCGGCTCTGATCATCGGCATCTTTGTCGGTACCTATTCCTCCATCTATGTCGCCAGCAGTCTGCTGCAGACACTGAACCTGACCCGTGAGGATATGCTGCCGCCGGAGAAAAAAGAGGGTGAAGAGGAGGAGGTGTTGCCTTAAGGCTGCGCTGCTTCTCTGAAAAAAGGCCGCCCTGTGCGGCCTTTTTTTATCGTGCGTTCAGGGCGGATAGCGGTAGGCGCCGGTCATCACTTCCTCGACATGGCGAATCCAGTAGGGATCCTGCTGCATGGCGCGGATGCTGTTATCGAGCACCGTTCTCAGTTCGGGGTAGCGTTTGGGAATCAGTACATGGCGGGTATAGCGGTCGTGGGGTGTGGGCGCGGTATAAAAGCGGTCCTGCCATTTTTTTGCCATCACCCAGTAATGAAAAAAGGCCTGGCCGACGATGGCTGCATCGGCCTGTTGATGTAGCAGCAGTTCCAGAAGTTCGGGCATGGTTTCGCGCGATTGCACGGTCAGCAGACCCGCTTCGGCGGCTTCACTGATGCCGTAATAGTAATAACCCAGTACGCCGGCCACGGTTTTGCCGTTCAGGGATCCCGGTCCCTGATAGTCGATCGGCGCCTGAGCCGGGGAGATCAGAATATCCTGATCCTCGAAAATCGGTTGGCTCCAGTAGAAGTGGGTCTGTGCCTTGTCCTTGAACCAGATCGGGTTGACGCCCAGCAGCACGCCCGGCAGCAGGTCGTGCTCGAGCATGTAGTCGATGCGCAGGCGGGGCAGGAACTGGGCTTTGAATTCGATGTCGTCCTGGACGTCGTTAAGCATGCGCACAAAGTCGTAATAGAGCCCGATATGGCGTCGGTGCTCGATCATGTAGGGCGGCATGTCATGGTAAAAATAAACGACATATGACCTGTTTGTGATCGGCTGGGCTGTGTCTGCGGGTGCCGTCAGGGAAACGAGCAGCAGAGCAAAAAGAATCACAACCCGTGGATAGGCACGCATCGAGAGCTCCTGCGCGATGACTTAACTGAGTGTAGTGCGTAGCGGTGCGTTTGAATAAATGTGAGTCGGGCTACGGTTTTTCGGGCGGCTCTTCTAAGCTCAGAAAAACGTACCGATGAGGACGGTGCCATGAAACATAACCCTTGGTGGGCACGCTCAGCGCTCTGCCTCGCCCTGTGTGTTCCGCTGGCGAGTGCGGATCCGACCGCGCAGGTACCCAAGGATAAGGCCCGGGTGTACATCATTGCTCCGGCCGACGGCGCTCGGGTTTCGAGCCCGGTGCGGGTACAGTTTGGCCTTCAGGGCATGGGGGTCGCACCTGCCGGGATCGAGCGGGCCGGTACCGGGCATCACCATCTGCTGGTGGATCATGCAGCCCTGCCGCCAGCCGGTGTCCCGATGGGGGCCGATGTGCATCATTTTGGCGCCGGACAGACCGAAACCAGTCTGCTGCTGTCACCGGGGCGTCATCGTTTGCAACTAGTGTTGGGCGACGCGCATCACCGGCCCTTTGAGCCTTCTCTGGTTTCCGAGCCGGTTGAGATCTGGGTTGAGTAGGTTGTGGAGTCGTATCCCCGATGAGGCGGTGTACAAGGAAGTGGGTTGTCTGGACCGGGTTCTCGGTTCTGCTCGCGATGCTGGCCCCGTTAACCGTGGCGGATGCCTCCGAGGCAGCGCCTGAGGCTGCGGTTTCTTCGAGGCTGATTTTTCTGTTTTCTCCG
>CAYWUD010000375.1:0-2598 GCA_964461355.1 uncultured Pseudomonadales bacterium
AGCTTCGGTACCTTCTGATGCGGATGGAGGCGTGCCATGACACCTGAAGTGGTTATCGAGCTGCTGCGTGAAGGGTTGTTTCTGATCGTGCTGCTGGTGGGGCTGATTGTGGGTCCGGGTCTTGTGGTGGGGTTGATTGTGGCCGTATTTCAGGCCGCCACCCAGATCAACGAACAGACCCTGAGCTTTCTGCCGCGTTTGCTGGTGACCCTGCTGACACTGATGGCGGCCGGCCCCTGGATCATTGCGCGGCTGATGGACTTTACCGCCAAGCTCTATCTCAATATCCCGCTGCTGATAGGCTAGTGATGCTCGAATTTGAGGGAATGACGCTGATCGCCTGGGTCGAGCGCCTGCTCTGGCCCTTTTTTCGTGTCGGCGCCTTTCTGCTGGCGGCGCCGGTCTTCGGTGCCCAGCTGGTACCGCTGCGGGTGCGTACCCTGCTGGGGCTGGTGATGACACTGGTCATTCTGCCGGGGTTGCCCGAGATGCCGCGTGTTGATCCTCTGTCGCTGGGGGCGACGGTGATCATTGCGCAGGAGCTCCTGATCGGTCTTGCCTTTGGGTTTCTGCTGCAGCTCTTTGTGCATATCTTCGCCCTGGCCGGGCAGATGCTGGCGCTGCAGATGGGGCTCGGTATGGCCTCGATGAACGATCCGGCCAACGGGGTCACCGTGGCGGTGGTCGGTCAGATCTATCTGATGTTCGGCACGCTGCTGTTTCTGACGCTCAATGGGCATCTGGTTGTGCTGGAGGTGATGCTGACCAGTTTCAGTGCGCTGCCGGTCGGGAGCGGACTGCCGCTCGAAAACCTCTACACTCTTGCGGGTCTGCTGGGCTGGGTCTTTGCCTCGGCACTGGTGATGGCGCTTCCCGGTATTACGGCCATTCTGCTGTGTAACCTGGTGTTCGGGGTGATGACCCGGGCGGCGCCGCAGCTCAATATCTTTTCTCTGGGCTTTCCGATGACCATGCTGTTTGGTCTTCTGGTCCTGGCGATCACCAGTGCCCAGTTTGGCGAACACTATGCGCGCTTTCTTGGCGAAGTGCTGCAGATGCTCAGCGCGCTTGCTGGAGTCTGACGATGGCAGAAGATCAGGACAGCAGCCAGGAAAAAACAGAAGAGCCCACGGCCAGGCGCCTTGAACAGGCGCGGGAAAAGGGACAGGTGGCGCGCTCGCGTGAGCTGGCCACGATGCTGCTGGTGTTTGGCGGTACCCTGATGATGATGGCATTGGCCTCGCCACTGGCCGACCGTCTGATGGCCATACTGGTCTTCAACTTTACCCTCGATCGCGCGGCGATTTTCGATCCGGCCCAGATGCTGATTCATCTGGGGGCGAGCCTTAGAGATGTGGGGCTGGTGCTGGTCCTGTTCCTGGGCGGGCTGATGCTGATCGGTATTATCGCCTATATCGCCGTCGGGGGCTGGCTGATGGCCGGCGAAGCCCTGCAGCCTAAGTTCAGTCGCATGAACCCGCTGTCGGGGCTCAAGCGCATGTTTTCAGTCAAATCCCTGATCGAGCTGGTGAAGGCGGTGGCCAAGATCGTCCTGGTCGGCGGCTTTGCCTATCTGATGCTGTCGCTGTTCATGCAGCCGATTCTGAATCTGGCGCGAGAACCGGTGGAGGCAGCTATCGGTGGAGCTCTTTGGATTCTCTCGCTCTGTGTGCTGGGCATTGCCTTTGCGCTGGTGGTGATCGCGGCGATCGACGTGCCGTTCCAGATCTGGGACCACACCCGGCAGCTCAAGATGACGTTCCAGGAGATCAAGGACGAGATGAAGGACACCGAGGGGCGACCCGAGGTGAAGGGGCGTATTCGCCAGTTGCAGCGCGAGATGGCCCAGCGGCGGATGCTTGATGAAGTGCCCAATGCCGATGTGGTCATCACCAACCCGACCCATTATGCGGTGGCGCTCAAGTACGAGCCGGAGAAATCCGATGCGCCCTATCTGGTCGCCAAGGGGGTGGACCACATGGCAGCTCTGATTCGAGAAAAGGCGCGCATCAGCGAGGTCGTGATTGTCGAGGCCCCGGCTCTGGCCCGTGCGGTGTACGCCAATACGCGCATCAATCAGGCGATTCCTCAGGGGCTGTTTCTGGCTGTGGCGCAGGTGCTGGCCTATGTGTATCAGCTCAAGCGTTATCGGCCTGGGCAGGGATCACGGCCGCAGCCGCCGAGCCATCTGGATGTGCCTGACGAGCTTGACCCGAAGAACCGCGCGGCAGATGGGGATGATGAGTCCTAGACGGGTCCGGTTATTGCATGAAGGCTGGCGTGACGATTTTCTGACATAGAGGTAGTTGCTGTGGCGCAAGCCCCCTGGATGCAGCAGTTAATAGGGATCAGCCGTGGTGGCCTTGGGGTGCCGGTGCTGTTGCTGGTTATTCTGGCGATGGTGGTGCTGCCGCTCCCGGCATTTTTGCTGGATGTCTTCTTTACCTTCAATATCGCGCTGGCACTGGTCGTGTTGTCGGTCAGCGTGTATGCTATGCGCCCGCTAGATTTTGCTGTTTTTCCTACCATTCTGCTGGTTTCGACCCTGCTGCGCCTGGCGTTGAACGTGGCCTCTCCACGGGTGGTGCTGCTGTATGG
>CAYWUD010000376.1:0-2575 GCA_964461355.1 uncultured Pseudomonadales bacterium
ATAGAATTACAGATTATTGTAGAGGCAACTGGACTTTCCGAGGAAGCGATTAAGAAGTTGTAGAACTTTCAAACTCCTACTGTTACCAAGAGTACAGAATTATTACAAGCAAGAGACTAGCTTCTACGGGGTAGTCTCTTTTTATACTTAGCTCCCCTCTTTAATATAAACTCCCTGGTTTCTATTCTCATGATACCTCCAATAGGATGACCATAGCGAGCTAGTTGCAAAAACCAACAAATCACAACAAACAACTTGCAGAATCAATTTTTTTGAGGTATTATGGAGCTCAAAGGAATTTGCATGACTGGAAATAGAATAGCCCAACTAGAATTACTACTTTTGGCACACCCCGAGGGGTTACGACGCGCGGAAATTGCACGAAGAATCGGAGTTCATCGGTCCACCATTGGTCGGTACATTGAGGCCCTTGAGGAGCGCGTAGCTCTCACTGAGGAAAATTACATTATTAAGTTGGCTCCACGGGATGGAGAAAGTCAAGTTAACTTAAATATTCATGAGGCTTTAACATTAAGTATTGCCGCAGAACTTCTATCTGCCCAAACACCCTATGCAAATGTTCACACCTCTACAGCATTGCGAAAAATTGCAGAGAATATTAGACGCCATTCCAGTCAGCTCTCTGACCATATAAATAAAATTGCAACATCAATTGAAGTTGCTCATAATAGAGAAGGTGATGAACAACTCTATGAAATATTAGATATTCTTACGGATGGATGGCACTCTGGTAAACTCGTAAAGATCAATCATTATGAAAAAGGTATACATGATCAAAAAGAGCTACAGGAATCTGTAATAGCTCCATACTTTATTGGATTCCATGATCATAACCCAAAATCTCCTCGTAAGCCCATCACCGTTACAGGTCGTTTAAGACATACAAAGACTATTGAGACAATTAATATTCATGATATTGAGTCTGCCATCATTCTAGATGAGATTTTTACCATTCCTGATAATCTAAGTCCATTTGCAGGTTCCCACCCTACTCTACGTCAACCAGGCATGGATCTCATACCTCTCACTCTCAAAATTTCAGACAGATCTTCTCAAAATGCATTTTTAACTCTATACAAAGAGCATGAAAGTTTAGTACAAGATGGTGATGAGTGGATTTGGGAAGTTTCTATGGAAAACTCTTTTGACCTATTCATGAAGATTTTTCAATGTGGAACTGATATAGAAATTCTAGGACCCGAATTTTATCGAGACTTTTTTAAACAAAAGCTCTCAGAACTAACAACTCTCTACTCATAGAGAACAGTAATTATAAGGAGATAACTATGGCATCAATCAAAGGAACAAAAACGGAAAAAAATATTTTAACAGCCTTTACAGGTGAATCACAAGCAAGAAATAGATATACCTACTTTGCCTCAAAAGCAAAGAAAGAGGGATATGTTCAGATATCAGAGATTTTTACAGAAACAGCAAACCAAGAGAAAGAACATGCAAAGGCTCTATTTAAACTTCTTGAAGGAGGAGAGCTAGAAATCTCTGCTACATTTCCTGCTGGAGTTGTTGGAACAACCGAAGAAAATCTAAAAGCTGCCGCAGCTGGAGAGAATGAAGAGTGGTCTTCTATGTACCCCGAATTTGCAAAGATTGCAGAACAAGAGGGATTTCCTGAAATTGCTGAAAAGTTTTTAGCTATTGCAGTAGCAGAAAAGCAGCATGAAAAAAGATACCTTGACTTAGCAAACAATATTAAGGCAGGCACCGTTTTTACACGAAGTACAGAACAAGTGTGGAGATGTAGAAACTGTGGATACCTACACCAAGGAGTAGAGGCCCCACACACATGTCCTGCCTGTGCACATCCACAAGCACACTTTGAAATTCTGGGCGAAAATTATTAATATCAATATGAGAAATATACTATTTCTTATAGGTACAAAGGAGACAATATGACAGATACATTAGGGAAGGCTTTGAGTGATCAGGTAATTAAGGAGTTTGAATCTGCCCTACTCTATAAAGCTATGGCAGCAAATAGTGCATCACTAGGATATGCCGGTGCAGTGAACTGGTTTAATCTACAGGCTGAAGAAGAACTACTTCACGGAAAGAAAATTTTTGATTATATTATAGAAAGAGGATGCAAACCAAACCTAGTAGATCTTTCAATGATAAAGACTGAATGGAAAGATATAAAAGAGATGTTGCAAGATACTCTAGAGCATGAGAAGACAATTACTCAATCTATTGGCAGCATTCTTAAACTTGCCCGTGAGGAGATGGACTTTGGAACTGAAATATTTCTCCAATGGTTTGTAACTGAGCAGGTTGAAGAGGAAGCTTCTGTACAGGAGCTTTTGGATAAGTTGGCTTTATTAGGCTCTAAAGATACGGGGCTTTATATGTTTGATTCGGAACTTGGTTCTCGAGTACCATCGGTAACCAAATAACCGAAGCGATAAAAAATACACTATTAATAAGGAGATTATTATGAAAAGTTATGTTTGCGATGTTTGCGGATATGTTTATGATCCAGCAGCTGGTGATCCAGATAATGGAATTGAACCAGGAACAGCATGGGAAAATGTACCAG
>CAYWUD010000377.1:0-2573 GCA_964461355.1 uncultured Pseudomonadales bacterium
TTTGCGCCGACGGCTGCAGGTCCGGCCATCCACTCAGAACAGGTTGGTACGCTGCAGCTTGAAGGCAGCGAGGCTGCCGATCGTTTTTACTTTCCCGAGTCGCTGGCCGCGCAGGAGGTGCGGGTAACCGGCTTTGCGCCCGAGGCGGGCGACCAGCTCGATCTGCGTGATCTTCTCGTCGGTGAAACCGAAGCCACGCTGGATCGCTATCTTGAGTTTACCGAGGTCGCCGATCAGGACGGAATCAGCCATACGCATCTTGCGATCAGTACGCAGGGGGATGGGCGGTTCGATCACGGTATTACCCTTGATCAGGTCAATTTGGGTGTGCCGGCCGCAGATCTTCTGACGCATTGCCTGAGCAACGGCTATCTGCTGACCGACTGAGCGCGTCGCAGAGGGTATGCATTCATTGAAAAAGCCCCGTTTAGGACGGGGCTTTTGCGTATCTCGGTTACGTCCGCGTCAGGATGACGCCTCTGCGCTGCGTGTTCGCGTGCGCATGCAGCGAAGCCCCGAGAACAGCACCAGCAGCAGGGCCAGCGCGAGCGTCGGTGTGCTGCTCCACTGCATCGCCGGGGTCAGCCCCTGACGCAGTTCCACCGAGCCCTGCAGTATGCCGGGCTGGTATTGCGCGATACGCGTTGCGACTGAACCATCGGGGCGAATCAGGGCGCTGATGCCGTCGTTGGTGGCGCGTACCATCGCGCGTCCGGTCTGCGCCGACATTGCCCGGGCAATCTGAAAATGCTGTTTGGGGCCGATCGACTGACCGAACCAGGTGTCGTTGCTGAGGGTGATCAGCAGTTCGGTATCGCGTGCCTGCTGCAGGACAAAATCGGGGTAGACGACCTCGTAGCAGATAAAGGGCGCCAGCTTCCAGGGGCCGGCCGGTAGCGGTGCTTGCTCGGCGCTGCCGCGGGAGAAGGCGGACATCGGCAGATCCAGAAAGGCGATCAGCCCGCGCAGTAACGTTTCCAGCGGTACAAACTCGCCAAAGGGCACCAGTTTCTGCTTGTAGTAACGTGCGGTCTGCTCGGGTTGCACGCTCATCACGCCGTTGTAGTAGCGGGGCGCGCCATCGGCACCAGGCTCCATAAAGGGCAGGCCGGTGATCAGGGTCGCGTTCTGCTGCTGCTGGAACGTCTGGATCCGATCGATCAGCCCCTTGGCGCGTGGGTAGAGTACGGGGATCGCATTTTCCGGCCAGATCAGCAGGTCTGCATCCCAGAGGGGCTGGCTCATGGATAGGTAGCGATCCAGCGTGGTCTGCACGAAGCCCGGGTCCCATTTCAGCGACTGGGGAATATTGGCCTGTACTGCCGCGACCTTGAGGTTACCCACAGGGTGGGTCCATTGCTGCTGGCCGAGCCAGCCGAGCGGGGCCCCGCTACCGAGCAGGAGGATGCCGAGAAGCATCGCCGGAGCCGTGCGGGCGCGTTGGCGACAGAGACTCAGGCCAAGGCAGGCGGCAAGCGTGCCACAGAGCACCAGCAGCAGGCTGACGCCGTAGATGCCCAAGACCGGTAGCCAGGGGCGCAGGGGCGCATCCACGGCGCCGGTCCCGAGAAAGAGCCAGGGAAAACCGGTCAGTACCCAGCTGCGCAGCCATTCGAACAGCACCCAGCAGCCTGCAAAGCCCAGTGCTGCACGGATGGGGGCCTGCCGCGAGGGTTTGCAGAGCCCATGCCAGCACAGCTGTTGCGGCAGAATAAACAGCAGGGTCAGGCCCAGCACAAACAGCCCGGTCAGCGCCAGAGCCAACGGCGGTGGCGCGCTGCCGAACTGGTGAATACTGACATACACCCAGGAAACGCCGGCGCCGAAGAGCCCGAGGCCAAAGGCCAGCGCCTGACGCAGACAGGCCGCACGGCTGCGGTCGAGGCCAAGCAGGAACAGCCCGGCCGGGGCGATGGCCAGCAGCGGCCAGAGGTTGAACGGGGCAAAGCCGCCGATCAGCAGTATGCCGCAGGCCAGCGCACCCAAAAGAGGGCCGCGCTCCTGCCACAGGATTCGGCCCCAGGCCCTTGGGTTCGGTCCGCGCATCAGGCCGGGCTGACCCGCAGCAGGCGAATACGCCGGTTGTCGGCGTTGATCACCTTGAAGTTGAGGCCGGCCAGCGCCAGTGCTTCGCCGCGCTTGGGCAGGTGGCCGAACTGCTGCATCAGAATGCCACCGATGGTGTCGAACTCTTCGTCGCTGAAGTCGGTGGCGAAGTGTTCGTTGAAGTCCTCGATCGGGGTCAGCGCCTTGACGATAAAGTCTTCGCCGGCCAGCGGCTTGATAAAGAGGTCTTCCTCGACATCGGTTTCGTCTTCGATATCGCCGACAATCTGCTCGAGCACGTCTTCGATGGTAATGAGACCGGCAACGCCGCCGTATTCATCGAGCACCACCGCCATGTGGTAGCGGTTGGTACGAAATTCGTTCAAGAGCACATTCAGGCGCTTGCTTTCGGGAACGAAAATGGCCGGGCGCATCAGTTTCGCCAGATCGATCGGCTGCCCCGGGTTGAGCAGGAACGGCAGCATATCCTTGGCTAGCAAAATGCCCAGTACCTCATCGAGGTTTTC
>CAYWUD010000378.1:0-2567 GCA_964461355.1 uncultured Pseudomonadales bacterium
TGCCAAATACCGAGCAGACCTCGGTAATTACCTAACAGCACCCCGAGCCTCTCCGGCCCGGACGCACTGCCTTGTCAGTGCGCAGAATTTTACGCAAGCTCAATCAGGCCCCTACAAAGGGGCGCGCGCAGCCAGAAGGTCATATACCGATACCGGGCAGCCAGCATGGGGATACTTGGGCAAAAACGGTTTCTCCTGTGCGGCCAGCGCGCGACACTGATGTCATCTTTTCCAGCCAAGGGACGTCCCCATGCCCACACTGACCCGCATCCGTGGCTTCTTGCCCTACGTGGCGATGCTGTTTTTCAACGCCTTTGTCGATCTCGGCCACAAGATCATCATCCAGAACAGCGTGTTCAAAAGCTTCGACGGCAGCACCCAGATCGTGCTCACGGCTATCGTCAACGCCCTGATTCTGCTGCCTTTTATCCTGCTCTTTACCCCGTCTGGATTTATCAGTGACCGCTTTGCCAAACACCGGGTGATGCAGCTGTCTGCCTGGGCCGTGGTGGGCCTGACCCTGGCCATTACCGCCTGCTACTACGCCGGTCTGTTCTGGCCTGCCTTTGCCATGACCTTTCTGCTGGCGGTGCAGAGCGCTATCTACTCGCCGGCCAAATACGGCTTTATCAAGGCACTGGTGGGCAAAGAGCAGCTGGCCCAGGCCAACGGCGTCGTGCAGGCAATGACCATGGTCGCCATCCTCGGCGGCATCTTTGCCTTTTCCGTCCTGTTTGAAGCACGCTTGAGTGGCCTGGCGCTGGAGGATCCGAACCAGATCATGCACGCCATTGCACCGATCGGCTGGATGCTGGTCGCCGTGGCCTGCCTCGAGCTGGCGATGGCCTACCGCCTGCCGGCCGCCGATGCCCCCGACCCTGCGCTCAAGCTCGATATTCCGAGTTACCTCAAGGGCCGCGAACTCTGGAAGAACCTCGCTCCGATCCGCGCCAACAGCACCATTCGCCTGTCGATCATCGGCCTGTCGGTGTTCTGGGCGATCAGTCAGGTGATGCTGGCCAGCTTCCCGGCCTTTGCCAAGGAACATCTGGCCATCGACAACACCGTGCTGATCCAGGGCATGCTGGCCGCCAGCGGGATCGGCATCATGATCGGCTCGCTGATCGCCGGACGTGCCTCGAAGCAGCATATCGAGCTCGGTGTCATTCCGCTGGGGAGCCTTGGCATCCTGCTCGGCCTGACCTGGATGACCGGACTCGAATCGGTGCTGGCCCACAGCCTGAACTTTCTCTTTATCGGCATCATGGGCGGTCTGTTCGTGGTCCCGCTGAACGCCCTGATCCAGTTCCACGCACCGGAACACCAGATGGGCAAGGTGCTGGCCGGTAACAACCTGATTCAGAACCTGTGGATGCTGAGCTTTCTGCTGCTCACCGTGCTTTCCAGCCTGGCCGGAGCCGATGCCACCTGGCTGATCGGCGCACTGGCGGTGGTTGCCCTGATCGGCTGCGGCTATACCCTGATGAAACTGCCCCAGTCGCTGGTGCGCTTCATGCTCGCGCGCCTGCTGCGCCAGCGCTACCGTCTGCAGGTACAGGGCTTTGAGCATATTCCCGAAACCGGTGGCGTCCTGATGCTGGGCAACCACATCAGCTGGATCGACTGGGCCCTGGTGCAGCTGGCAATGCCGCGCCCGGTACGCTTTGTCATGCACCGCGATATCTATCAGCGCTGGTACCTGAAATGGTTTTTTGACCTGTTCGGCGTGATTCCGATTGCCGGGGGCGCCAGCCGCAGTGCCCTGAGTGAAATTTCCGCCAGTCTCGCGCGCGGCGAAGTCGTCTGCCTGTTCCCGGAAGGCACCATCAGCCGCAACGGCCAGCTGGCCGAATTCAAGAGCGGTTACGAACGGGCAATCGCCAACTGCCCGAACGCCCGGATTCTGCCCTTCTACCTGCGCGGTCTCTGGGGCAGCCAGTTCTCGCGTTCCAGTCAGCGCCTGAAGACGCTGCGAAAGCCCCGTGGTCAACGTGACATCATTGTTGCCTTTGGCGCTCCGCTGCCCCACGACACCCGCGCTGATCAGCTTAAACAGCGCATCTTCGACCTGTCCCTGAGTGCCTGGCAAACCCACGCCGACAGTTTCGAGCCGCTGCCCAGAGCCTGGATTGACAGCGTCAAGCGCGCTCCGGGCGCCCTGTGCATGGCCGATTCTCTGGGGGTGGAGCTGAGCGCTGCCCAAGCGCTGACGGCGGCCCACCTGATCGGCAAGCGCATCCGCCGCCAGGTCCCGGGCAGCGTCGTCGGTCTGCTGCTGCCCACCAGCTGTGGCGGTGTGCTGGGCAATATGGCCGCACTGCTGGCCGGCAAGACGCTGGTCAACCTCAATTACACCGCCAGTGTCGACGCCCTGCGCTCGGCCCTGGAACAGGCCGGTATCCGTCAGGTGGTTACCTCGGCGCGCTTTCTTGGCAAGCTGAGCCAGCGCGGCCTTGATGTCGATCGTGCGCTGGAAGGGATCGAACGGATTGAACTCGAATCATTGCGCGCCAGTATCGGCAGGCACGCACAGCTGCTGACCTGGCTTGCGGTCCGTCTTCTGCCGA
>CAYWUD010000379.1:0-2566 GCA_964461355.1 uncultured Pseudomonadales bacterium
TGGTGAATGCGAATGCGCTTGCTGTCACCGTTCTCCAGCATGATGTCCACGTAGCCTGCGCCCACAATCGGGTGCTCGAGCTGGGTGGTCTGGTAGCCCTTGGGCAGGTCCGGGTAGAAGTAGTTCTTGCGCTCGAACACGTTGCGCTGGTTGATCTCAGCGTTGACGCCGAGGCCGAATTTCATCGCCATGTTGACCGCTTCGCGGTTCACCACCGGCAGAACGCCCGGAAGGCCCAGGTCGACGGCGCAGGCCTGAGTGTTCGGTTCGGCGCCGAAGGCAGTGCTGGCACCGGAGAAAATCTTGGTTTTGGTCGCGAGCTGAACGTGTACTTCCAGCCCGATCACGGCTTCCCATTGCATAGTTGTGCAACCTTTAAGCTGTTGCGGCGGCCATGGCCGCCGAATCGATTCGGTGGGCGCGGCTTAGAGCTTGGGCGCGCGCTTGTGCCAGTCGGTGGCCAGCTGATACTGGTGGGCGGCACCGAGCAGCTGCTCTTCGGCAAAATAGTTACCGATCATCTGCAGGCCGACCGGGCGCTCGCCGACAAACCCGGCCGGTACGGTCATGCCCGGCAGACCGGCCAGGTTGGTGGCCAGGGTGTAGATATCGGACAGGTACATCGCCACCGGATCACTGGATTTGCTGCCCAGATCGAAGGCCGGGGTCGGCGCGGTCGGCCCCATGATCAGATCGACTTCCTGGAAGGCCGCGTCAAAGTCGTTTTTCAAGAGACGACGGATCTTCTGTGCCTTGAGGTAGTAGGCGTCGTAATAGCCGGCAGAGAGGGCGTAGGTACCCACCAGAATACGGCGCTTGACCTCTTCGCCGAAGCCTTCGCTGCGCGAACGCTGGTACAGGTCCATCAGGTCACTCGGATCGTCACAGCGGTGGCCATAGCGCACACCGTCAAAGCGTGACAGGTTGGAGGAAGCCTCGGCCGGGGCAATCACGTAGTAGGCCGGAATCGCCAGCTGGCTGTTGGGCAGGCTGATCTCCTTGATGATGGCACCCTGCTGTTCGAACTCCTTGACTGCGGTTTCGATCACCTGACGCACTGCAGGATCCAGACCTTCGGCGAAGTATTCCTTCGGCAGGCCGATTTTCAGGCCCTTGACGCTCTGGCCCAGGGCGGCGCGGTAGTCCGGAACGGCGCGCTCGGAGCAGGTGGAGTCCTTCGGATCAAAGCCGGCCATTGCCTGCAGCATCAGCGCGCAGTCTTCGGCGCTCTGGCCCATCGGGCCGGCCTGATCGAGGCTCGAGGCAAAGGCGATCATGCCCCAGCGTGAGCAGCGGCCGTAGGTCGGCTTGAGGCCGGTGATGCCGCAGTGGGAGGCCGGCTGGCGGATCGAGCCGCCGGTGTCGGTGCCGGTGGCGATCGGCGCCAGGCGCGCGGCTACGGCGGCGGCGCTGCCGCCGGAGGAGCCGCCGGGAATAGCGGCCAGATCCCAGGGGTTTTTCACCGCGCCGTAGAAGCTGCTCTCGTTGGAGGAGCCCATGGCGAACTCGTCCATGTTGGTCTTGCCCAAGAGGACGGTGCCGGCCGCTTTGAGCTTTTCACTGACGGTCGATTCGTAGGGCGCGATGAAGTTGTCCAGCATTTTTGAGGCGCAGCTGGTGCGGATGCCCTGGGTGCAGAAGATATCCTTGTGCGCCAGCGGAATACCGGTCAGTACGCCGGCATCGCCTGCGGCCAGCAGTGCGTCGGCGGCGGTGGCATCGGCAAGGGCGCGTTCTTCGGTCACGCTGATAAAGGCATTGAGTTCCGGATTCAGGCGCTTGATCCGGTCCAGGTAATGTTGGGTCAGCTCGACACTGGACAGCTCCTTGGCGGCCAGCATGCGGCTGAGTTCGGCAACGGTATGGTTATGCATTGACTCGGGGTCCGTAAAGGGTCATTCGGAAGCGGGCAAACGGGATGGACGGGGCCTTAATCGATTACCTTGGGTACCAGGAACAGGCCGTTTTCGGTCGCCGGAGCGTTGGCCTGCAGAGCTTCGCGCTGATCGGTTTCGCTGACCTGATCTTCACGCAGGCGCTGGGTCTCTTCCAGAGGGCTGGCCAGCGGCTCCAGATTGCCGGTATCTACCGCCTGCATCTGGTCAACCAGGTCGAGGATCTGGCCGAGGGTTTCGGTGGTGGCGCTGATGTCCGCTTCGCTGATTGCAAGGCGTGCAAGGTGGGCGACTTTTTCCACCTCGGAACGGTCGATAGCCATCGGGGGGTTCTCCGCAGTAAACAGGGTGCCGAGCCACCGCTCGCGCTATCCAGCGAGGGAGCAGTGCTTTGGCGGGGACTTTTGATCGGCTAACTGTATGGGCAAGGCGGGTCAATCTCAAGGGACGGGGTCAATCTGGTTGCAGTCAGCGGTTGCGCGCGAGACGGTCGGAGCCGTGAAAATATGTCCGTGGGGCTGTTCTGGCGCCAGCGCACGCCTGTCCGGTACTTCTCTGTTAGTGGGTACTTATGTCTGGCTTCCCAGTATGAGCGGGGTTGCTTGCTCCGCGAGAGGGGCGCTGATAGAGTTTGCGACAACTCAACAAGTATCCATCCGAACCGGGAAGAT
>CAYWUD010000380.1:0-2558 GCA_964461355.1 uncultured Pseudomonadales bacterium
CGTCGATGTTACCGTCCAGACCGATGAAGATACCGAAATCGGTGATGGACTTGATGGAACCGGAGATCTTGTCGCCCTTGTTGAACTTGGAGCTGAAGTCTTCCCACGGGTTGGACTTGCACTGCTTGATGCCCAGAGAGATACGACGACGATCTTCGTCGATATCCAGAACCTGAACTTCAACTTCCTCGCCCAGAGAAACAACCTTGGACGGGTGGATGTTCTTGTTGGTCCAATCCATTTCGGAAACGTGAACCAGACCTTCAACACCTTCTTCCAGCTCAACGAAGCAGCCGTAGTCGGTCAGGTTGGTTACGCGGCCGCTCAGACGAGCGCCTTCCGGGAAGCGACCAGTGATGTTCACCCACGGATCTTCGCCCAGCTGCTTCAGACCCAGAGACACACGGTTGCGCTCGCGATCGAACTTCAGCACCTTGACGTTGATCTCGTCGCCAACGCTGACGATTTCGCTCGGGTGCTTGATGCGCTTCCAGGCCATATCGGTGATGTGCAGCAGACCGTCTACACCACCCAGATCTACGAACGCGCCGTAGTCGGTCAGGTTCTTAACGATACCCTTGACTTCCTGGCCTTCCTGCAGAGTAGACAGCAGCGCATCGCGCTCGGCCTTGTTCTCTTCTTCCATAACCGCACGACGGGATACAACCACGTTGTTGCGCTTCTGGTCGAGCTTGATCACCTTGAATTCCAGCTCTTTGCCTTCCAGGTGAGCGGTATCGCGCACCGGACGGACGTCGACCAGGGAACCCGGCAGGAACGCACGGATAGAGCTCAGGTCGACAGTAAAGCCGCCCTTCACCTTGCCGTTGATCATACCCTTAACAACTTCTTCAGCCTCGAACGCCTTCTCCAGATCTTTCCAGGCTTCAGCGCGCTTGGCCTTGTCGCGGGACAGAACGGTTTCACCAAAACCGTTTTCTACCGCGTCCAGTGCTACCTGAACTTCATCACCCACTGCGATGGTCAGTTCGCCGCTTTCGCTCAGGAACTGATCACGCGGAATTACGCCTTCGGATTTCAGGCCAGCGTGGACGATTACCCAGTCAGAATCGATGTCAACCACGATCGCGGAAACGATCGAGCCCGGCTTCATTTCGATAGTCTGCAGGCTTTCTTCAAAAAGTTCGGCAAAGCTTTCGGTCATTGTGCTTCTCACAAAGTTACTGTTCACAGACCAGAGCACCCGAAGGTGATGCGCCTGTGGTCAACCACACGCCAGCTGTGTGGGTCAGTCAATTAATCAGCGCTACCGGACCTTACTGGCCGTGCCCTGGCAGCGCTTTCCAGAGAATCAGATCACGCCCTGCTCATCGGCAAGGGCCAGAACCCGATCCAAAACTTCTTCGATCGACAGTTTAGTACTGTCGAGGACGATCGCATCATCCGCCGGCTTCAGCGGGGCGATGGCGCGATTCATGTCACGCTCATCGCGCTGGCGAATTTCGTCTAAAAGGTGCGAAAGGTTAGCATCGAGCCCCTTGGCTTTCAACTGTTCAAAACGCCGCCGCGCGCGCTCCTCGGCACTGGCCACCAGGAAGATTTTAAGATCGGCGTCCGGGAACACGACCGTGCCCATGTCACGCCCGTCGGCAACCAGGCCTGGAGCTTCGGCAAAGGCACGCTGGCGCTCCAGCAGCGCCGCCCGCACCCCCACGAATCCGGCGATCTTCGAGGCATTGCCACCGCAGGTTTCACTGCGGATCACCTTGTCGACCGGTTCACCTTCGAGAATGATGCGCGCCGGGTCACCCGGCGCGCCGAGTTCGAACTGCACGTCCAGATGCGCGGCCAGCACTTCAAGTGCCGCTTCGTTATCAAGGGCAACACCGTGATTGACCGCCGCCAGAGCGGTCAGGCGGTACAGCGCACCACTGTCAAGCAGGTTAAAACCCAGACGCTGCGCCACCAGAGAGGCGATGGTGCCCTTGCCCGAACCTACCGGGCCATCGATACAGATTACCGGTACGGTCACGCCTCGGACTCCTGCAGATCCAGATCAAAGCCCAGGGTCTTGGCCAGAGCGATAAAGTTCGGGAAGCTGGTTGCCACGTTGGCACAGTCACGAATCTCGATCGCGCCCTGCGCCCGCAGTGCCGCCACGGCAAAACTCATGGCGATACGGTGATCGCTGTGACTGTCTACGGTCGCAGAACCCATCGGACCACCGACAATCTCGATACCATCCGGAGTCGGTTTGACATCCACACCCAGCGCTGCCAGACCGTCGGCCATGACCTGGATACGATCGGACTCCTTGACCCGCAGCTCTTCAGCGCCGCGCAGCACGGTCTTGCCTTCGGCACAGGCCGCTGCCACGAACAGAACCGGGAACTCGTCAATCGCCAGCGGCACCTGATCTTCCGGAATCTCGATGCCGTGCAGCTGGGCCGAACGCACACGAATATCGGCCACCGGCTCGCCACCGACTTCGCGCTCGTTCTCAAGGGTGAGATCAGCGCCCATCGCTTTGAGGATATTGATCACACCGACACGGGTCGGGTTGATTCCCACGTGCTTAAGCAGCACATCGGCATCTT
>CAYWUD010000381.1:0-2551 GCA_964461355.1 uncultured Pseudomonadales bacterium
CACCCGTTGCGCTGGACAGCGGGGTGCTCGATTTTGACGAGTTGCCGCGCTATGCCCGGGCCGATCGTATCGCCCGACTCGAGCCGCTGCAGGTCCCCAATGGCCGCATCACCGCCGCCAATGCCAGCGCCATTTCCGATGGTGCCGCGGCGCTGCTGCTCGCCGATGCCGCATGGGCGAAGGCACAGGGACTGCGCCCGCTGGCCCGTATCTGTGGCTGGGCCGATCATGCGGCGGCACCGGGAGATTTCTGCACGGCGCCGATCAATGCCATCGAAACGCTCTGTCAGAGGCTGGGCTGGTCGCGCGCAGAGGTGGATCTGTTCGAAATCAACGAGGCCTTTGCGCTGGTGCCGCTGCTGGCGCAGCAGGCGCTGAACCTGCCGCTGGAGAAGATCAATGTGCGCGGCGGGGCCTGTGCGCTGGGCCATCCGATCGGGGCCAGTGGCGCGCGGATTCTGGTTACCCTGATCCATGCGCTGCGCCAGCGTGGCGGCGGACGCGGTGTGGCGGCGATCTGTATCGGGGGCGGCGAAGCGACCGCAGTAGCGCTGGAAGTGGATCAGCAATAAAGGGAGCAGGACCGATGAGCTTTGCTGTTGCAACCAGTCGTCTCGAGCGCATGCTGGCGCGCCTGACCACGCAAAAGCACTGTCTGGAATATGCTGCGGGCGAACTTGCTCGGGTGCCGGGGCCGGTCTTTGAACTGGGCCTTGGCAAGGGGCGCACCTTCGATCACCTGCGCCGGTTGCTGCCCGAGCGCGAACTCTGGGTGTTCGATCGGTGTGTGCATGCCCCCGAGGATGTACAGCCCGATGCCGAGTATCTGCTGCTGGGCGATTTTGCCGCCACGCTGGTCGCACCGCGTTGCCCGGCGCAGGCGGCGCTGATCCATGCGGACATGGGGTCGGATGACCGGGCGCACGATGCCGAGCAGGCCCGGGTACTGGCACCGCTGATTGCCGCGAAGCTCGCCCCCGGCGGGCTGGTGCTCTGTGATCGCCCGCTGCACCTGCCCGGTTGTGTGGCGCTGGCCCTGCCACCGGGCTGTGACGGCTGGCCCTACTATCTGTACCGGCGTCCGCAGGCTGCGCTCGGGGCCTCGGGGCGGTGTTGATGCGCGCTCTTGCCGGGTAACTTCGGCCCAGGCACTCAGTCCAGCGGACTTTTGACGCCGCGCCCGCCCCGATTGAGGACGTGCGTATAGATCATGGTGGTATTGACGTTGGCATGGCCCAGCAGCTCCTGCACGGTACGGATATCGTAACCGGCCTCGAGAAGATGCGTGGCAAAGCTGTGGCGCAGGGTATGGCAGCTGGCGTGTTTGTGAATGCCGGCGCGGTGCAGCGCCTGTTTGATCGCCTTTTGGATGACCCGCGGGTCCAGATGGTGACGTCCCAGCTGACCGGTACGGGGATCGCGGCTGATCCGCGGGCTGGCAAACAGGTACTGCCAGGCCAGTTCGCGCCCGGCGTTGGGGTATTTGCGTGCCAGCGCTCCGGGCAGATGAACAAAGTAAACCCCCTGCGCCAGCGCCTGCTGATGTAACAGGGCGGCCTGATCGATCGCCTGATGCAGCAGCGCTACGGCCGCTTCGGGCAGCAGGGTATGGCGGTCCTTGTCGCCCTTGCCGCCGCGCACCAGAATTTCGTGCCGATCGAAATCGATATCCTTGATACGCAGGCGCAGGGCCTCACTGATGCGCAGACCGGCGCCATACATCAGCGCTGCCGCGAGCAGGGGTGGGCCTTCAAGGAACGCCAGCAGGTGCTTGACCTCCTGAACGGAGAATACGCTCGGCAGGCGCCGGGGCCGTTTGGCCTGGACCCATGGATCAATCACGAATTCCTCGCGGCCCAGTACCTGCCGGTATAGAAACACCAGTGCCGACAGCGCCTGCCTCTGGGTGGCGATTGCAACCTGCTGGTTGACCACCAGATGACTGAGAAAGGCGGCTACTTCGGTTCCGCCCAACGTCTGGGGATGGCGCATCTGGTTAAAAAAAAGGAACTGGCGAATCCAGTACCAATAGGTGCGCTCGGTCGCCAGCGCATAATGGGCCCTGCGTATGGCATGCTGAAATTGCTGTTGCAGACGCATAGCGTGGTAAAACTAAACAATGACTTATAAGACAAATCTAGTTCCTGTGAACGCAGATTAAAAGCGGTACCATGCTGCCGTTTTTGCAGAGAAAAAAGGTGTATCCTGAAACCGCCATGGTTAACAGGAATGGGCCGGAGAACGCCGGGAAAATCTCAAGTCCGTATAACCAGATTTTGTGGTCTCTGTAACCTGTTGAAAATAAAAGACAAAAACAGGGTTTTGGCAAAAGCGTTGGTTAACCGGAGTAGCCGGATTTGTTAACAGAATCGGCAAAAGCGAACGGGCTGTTATAATGGGGCGACGTTGGTATGGAAGCCAGGTCGTTGTTTTTAAAGGAAAAAGTTCTGCGTGGTCGTAAAATTCTATAGTATGTTATGCGAACTGCGTTCGTATAACCAACTGTTAGCAGTCATGGATAGAGCTGAATGAAGCCAAAAATAAAAACATA
>CAYWUD010000382.1:0-298 GCA_964461355.1 uncultured Pseudomonadales bacterium
CTTGGAAATCACCTTGTTGGCACGCTGCAGTACATCCGGAAAACTGAACCAGCGTGGCTCGCCGATCTCACGGAACATCGGATTGGTGTTGAAGCTGATGATCTCCTTCACCGCCTGACGCAGCGCCTTGGACGGAATGGTGCCCACATGGGTGCAGTTCCCCCCCACGACATCAAACATTTCCACAACAGCAACACTACGGCCGAGCTTGACCGCATTCATGGCCGCCCCTTCCCCTGCGGGGCCGGAACCAAGAATGACCAGATCGTAATTGTTTACACCCATTATCAACCCACAT
>CAYWUD010000382.1:308-2549 GCA_964461355.1 uncultured Pseudomonadales bacterium
GCTATCAGCCCGGTCTGATCCGGGCCGTTATTATGTTGTTGGGCAGCCCCCCGAAGGCGCCACCCTGTCGTACCGCCGGCGCTAAGCCTGGCGGGTAGCATCATAGAATGGCTCGGAGCCATCATCCGCCTCGGGTATCTGCGGCTTGTTGGAGCCGCCGCAGATCACACAGGCAGACTGCAGGCCTATCGTGGACAGGCCTCCGCAGGAACCCTTGATCGGCTTGTTGGCGAAAATAACGCCTACAGCCATACCTGCGACCAGCAGAAGAAAGATCAGAAAACTGAGTAACAGAGTCATGACGACCTCCCCGCTAACGTGCGTCCTGCTCGATCAGATAGGCGGCAAAGGCTTCGCTGTACGCACTTTCAAAGCCCTGCTCGCCGTGGAAGATGAAATAGGCGGCCAGCCCTTGTGCCTGGGCCAGCGCCAGACCTTTCTGTTCCCCAAGCACCATCAGCGCAGTGGCCCAGCCATCGGCACTCATACAATCGGGTGCCACCACCGTAACCGACGCCAGACGATTGGTGATCGGCCGACCGGTAGCCGGATCGATGGTATGACTGAAACGTACGCCATCGAGCTCGAAGTAATTGCGATAATCACCGGAGGTTGCAATACCAAGGCCCGGAGCGCGAATGGCCAGCCGTGCGGTACGCTCGATGCTGTCGGGCTCTTCGATACCGATGAGCCAGTCGCTCAGATCTGGCTTACGCCCACCGACACGCAGCTCGCCACCCACTTCTACCAGATAGTCGCGGATACCGAGGCCTTCAAGCGCCGCAGCAACCTGGTCGACCGCATACCCCTTGGCAATGGATGACAGGTCGATAAAGCGCTCCTGCTCCTTGAAGAGCCGCTGCCCATCAAGCTTCAGCGCACGAAATCCAGTACGCGCGAAGGCGGACGCAAGTTCCGTCTCGCTGGGCATCCTTTCCGGCCTGAGGTCCGGCCCGAAGCCCCACAGGTTGACCAGCGGCCCCACGGTGACGTCCAGCGCACCTTCACTGAGCTCGGCCAGCTCGAGACTGCGACCAAGCACGGCGGCAAGCTCGGGCGACAACCGGTGCTCACCGAGCGGCGCAGCATTGAGCTGCATCAGTTCCGAAGACGGCTTGTAGGTAGACATGCGCAGATCAACCGCAGCCAGCGCCTCGCGTACGGCATCGGCCACAACCACGCTGTTGACGCGGCCATCACTGACATATTTGACCTGATACGCGGTGCCCATGGTGGGCCCCTGTACCTGCTCGATACGCGGGCCCTGCGAACAGCTGCTCAGGAGCGTCACAAGGACGATCCCGAGCAGAGACTGCAGAGTTCTGAAGGCAGTTCGACGCAACTTAGCCCCCGAAATCATCGAGGAGTATGTTGTCGCGCTCGACACCCAGATCAAGCAGCATCTTGATCACTGCCGCGGTCATCATGGGCGGTCCGCACATGTAGAACTCGCAGTCTTCCGGCGCTTCGTGATCCTTCAGGTAGTTGTCAAACAGCACCTGATGGATAAAGCCGGTGTAGCCTTCCCAGTTGTCTTCCGGCTGCGGATCGGACAGCGCCAGATGCCAGCTGAAGTTCGGGTTTTCTGCGGCCAGCTGATCGAACTCCTCGACATAGAAGGCTTCGCGCAGTGAACGCGCCCCGTACCAGAAGCTGATCTTGCGCTGGGAACTCAGGCGCTTGAGCTGATCGAAGATATGCGAACGCATCGGCGCCATACCAGCACCACCGCCCACAAACACCATCTCGTGACCGGTTTCCTTGGCGAAGAACTCACCGAAGGGGCCGTAGACATCGATGCTATCGCCCGGCTTCAGATTGAAGACAAAAGACGACATCTGACCCGGAGGCAGATCGGTACCCGGAGGCGGACTGGCGATCCGGATGTTGAACTTGAGGATCCCCTCTTCTTCCGGATAGTTGGCCATCGAGTAGGCACGGATCACCGGCTTTTCAACCCTGGAAACGTACTGCCACATGCCGAAGCGATCCCAGTCACCGCGATATTCCTGCGGGATTTCGAAGTTTTTGTATTCGACCACATGAGCCGGCGCTTCGAGCTGCACATAACCACCGGCACGAAAGTGAACGTTCTCGCCCTCCGGCAGCTTCAGTACCAGCTCCTTGATAAAGGTCGCCACGTTGTCGTTGGACACCACTTCGCAGGCCCACTTCTTGACCCCGAATACCTCTTCGGGCACCTCGATCTTCATGTCGCCCTTGACCGGCACCTGGCACGCC
>CAYWUD010000383.1:0-2547 GCA_964461355.1 uncultured Pseudomonadales bacterium
GCTGATGAAAAGCCGGGCAGTCCCAGGTGTTCGAAGGCGCGCATGATGGCGTGGTTGCAGTTGTTGCGCAGCAGGCTGAAGGCTGTATGCGGCCCCGGCTCTGCCGCCATCTCGGCCTCGAGGTAGTGCTCGAGGCGGCTCAGCGCGGCGCGCGTAAGCTGCAGTTCGCAGCCCAGCGACATGGGTGCCATGCCGTCAGCGGCGTACTGCGCGTACTGCTTTCTGGCGAACGGATTGTTGAAGAGAAACCCTCGGGCCTTGTCGGCGCCCTGATGGTGTTTTTTCCAGCCGTGTTGGGTGAACTCATAGAGCGCTTCACCCACCCGCAGCGTGGTGTGGCCAAACTGAAACCAGTAGGGGTGAAAGCAGAGCTCGAGCGGCACCTGTTCCTGCGGCCCGGCCGCGGCAATCTGCCGCTCCTGTGTGCTAAAGCGCTTGTCCGCCGCCGAACGCCCCTGCAGCACGAGATTGAGCGTTCTACCCGTTGGGGCGATCAGGGTAACGGCGTTGCGGTCCGCCGCCTCACCGGTGTCCGGGCGCATGATGCGAAGGCGCCGGGAAGCGATGTGCAGCTGTACCGGCGGCTGCCCGGCGGGAGCGGGCAGCGTCGTACTCAGCGTGTCGACCTCAAGGTCATGCAGCTTCGGGTAGTGCCCGCTCGGATCCCAGAAGCGCAGCGGCGCCTGTTTCTTTTTCGGTGCCAGCAGCAGGCCCCAGTGCGCCTGTCTTTCGCCCTGCTGTGCGATATCGATCGGCACCAGCCAGGACACGCGCCGGCTGAACCGTTCGAGCAGATGCTGAGCGATGACGGCCAGAACCAGGGCATGCTGTTCCGGATGGCGGCTCAGTGTTTCAAGCCGGTACAGGGGCTGCGGTTTGCTGCGCGGCAGGAACCACTGCCGTAGGCGCGCGCCGCAACGGGCGATTCGGTGCGTCTTTTTCACGTGCGCATGCAGATGATCCAGAAAGGCCTGAATCTCGTGCAGGGCCAGCTGGCTGACCTCGCCCTCGAAATAGTCGGCCAGCAGCGGGTCGAGCCAGTGCTGATGCTGTCCGACCAGAATCCGGGCCTGTCCCAGCCGGGGCAGATCGGTTTCCAGGATACACAGGGAGCCCAGGTTGCCGAGCGCATTGAGGTACGGCACAAGTCCGCCCTGTTCCTGCGGGGCATCAGTCCAGCTAGTCAACATCTACTACCGTCTACAGTTCTGTCCTGTCACGGTGAGGGCGTCTCGGGGCATCGGCACGGAGGATCGGCTCGGGGGGAAGCCAGAACATCCCGGTACCGGGGGCAAGCAGAGGCGGCCGTCCTCGCACTTTGCATATGCCGTGCGCGTGACAGGTAAAGGGGGGGTAAATCGGGCGGAGGATACTACTGGGTTGCGTCTCGTGCGGGAATGAGTAGTTGCCTCAAAAATGCCTTTTATCCGGCGTCTGTCGTAGGCCTGGCGGAAGCCATTATCTGCTGCGGCGCCGGGCTGATGTCCGCATAGCCTGCGGGGCTGCAGACGCTGTTAGCGGGTTCCTGCGCCGCGCCGGCGGATGGGCTCGGCACGCGCGGTGCGGTGTCAGCGGCACAAAAAACCCGGCGCAGGGCCGGGTTTTTTGTGCGTGAGGCTCAGCAGATCAAGCGCGGGAGCTGGCGATAATGTTATCGGCCTTGTCCTGGAAGCTTGGCACCTTGCTGAAGTCCAGATAGCGGTAGATGTCGCTGGCCATCGAATCGATGTTCTTGGCGTACTCCATGTATTCGGCCACGGTCGGCAGGCGACCGAGGATCGCGCCTACAGAGGCCAGTTCGGCGGAGGTCAGGTACACGTTGGCACCGTCACCGAGGCGGTTGGGGAAGTTACGGGTAGAGGTGGAGAGCACGGTGGCGCCCGCTTCTACACGTGCCTGGTTACCCATGCACAGGGAGCAGCCCGGAATCTCGGTACGTACACCGCTGGAGCCGAAGATGCTGTAGTAGCCTTCCTCGATCAGCTGGTCGCGGTCCATCTTGGTCGGCGGCGCCATCCAGAAGCGGGTCGCCAGCGGCTTGGCGTTGGCTTCGAGCAGCTTGCCGGCGGCGCGGAAGTGACCGATGTTGGTCATGCACGAACCCAGGAACACTTCGTCCACCTTGGCTCCGGCGACGTCGGAGAGCAGCTTGGCATCGTCCGGATCGTTCGGGCAGCAGACCACCGGCTCGGTGACGTCACTCAGATCGATCTCGATCACGGCGGCGTATTCGGCATCGGCATCGGCACGCAGCAGGTTCGGGCTGGCCAGCCAGGCTTCCATCGCCTGGGCGCGGCGCTCCAGGGTGCGCGGATCACCGTAACCTTCGGCGATCATCCAGCGCAGCAGGGTGATGTTGGACTTGAGGTACTCGGCCACGGAGTCTTCGGACAGGTTGATGGTACAGCCGGCAGCGGAACGCTCGGCGGAGGCATCGGAGAGTTCGAAGGCCTGTTCCACGGTCAGCTGTTCCAGTCCTTCGATCTCGAGGATACGGCCGGAGAAGATGTTCTTCTTGCCCTTTTTCTCGACGGTCAGCAGACCCTG
>CAYWUD010000384.1:0-2542 GCA_964461355.1 uncultured Pseudomonadales bacterium
ACTTCCCTAAACGAATCTCAAAATCCCCCTTGGAAACAACCCAGTCACTGAGCGGAGGGTGGTAAAAAGCAAAATCCCTGAATGAAAGCTGAAATGTAACTGTTTTCGTTTCATTAGGAGCTAAGCCTACTTTGTGAAAAGCTCGTAAGTCTTGCTCTGTCCTATGAATTTCGGGATTACACTCCTTTACATACAACTGAATAATTTCCTTTCCAAAAACTTTTCCACTATTTGTTACATCAACATGCACTATCAATGTATCATGAGCATCCATAGAACTTGCACTCATACGCATATTGGAGTAAGTAAAGTTTGTATAGCTCAAACCATACCCAAAGGGATATTGAGGTGTCATTTTTCGCTTATCATAGTAACGATATCCAACATAAATACCCTCACTGTATATATGCTTTTTATGCTCTCCGGGATAGTGCAAGAAGGCAGGGGTTTCTTCTAGCGTGATAGGCACCGTAGCCGACAGCTTCCCAGAGGGATTAACCTTACCAAAGAGTATATCAGCAACAGCACTCCCCATGCCTTGGCCTGCATAAAACATCATAAGAGCCCCTTGTACATTGTGAATCCATGGCATTGTAACAACCTCACTATTGGCAATAACCACGATCACATTGTCTGAAACCTTGGACAGCTCCTCAATGAGAATCTCATGCTCCCGAATTAGCCCAAGGTGTTTTCTATCTGCGCCTTCCCCATCATCATCAATCTCTGTACTCACAAAAACTACAACTTTATCCGCACCTTTTGCTACGGTGAGAGCTTCTTCTAAAAGCTCTAGATTAGTATCACCATAATCCGCATAGCCATCGGCATAGGTAATATTCGCATACTGCTCAATAAAATCAAGAGGAATATCAATAGAAGTAGGGATTGTTGTTGCACAACCAGAGCCTTGTATAACAGGTACTTTGGCAACTCGACCAATAACAGCAATATGTTCATTACTACTAGCATGTAAAGGAAGAATGTCCCCCTCATTTTTTAACAACACCATTGATTCTGAGGCGATTTTTCTTGCAAGCCTATGGTGTTGACTAAAATCAAGACTGTTTACCTCTTTTCGATGCTCCATAATTTTATTGATGAGTTCTAACATACGAATGCAGGAATTATCTACGACAGCCATAGGTACAAGCCCCTCATTCACAGCAGTAATTAAACTCTCCATATTGTGCTTTGACTCAGGCATATCTAAATCGCTCCCTGCGAGAATTGATTGTGGACGATTACTAATTCCTCCCCAGTCTGAGACGATATCACCATCCCATCCCCATTCATCACGTAAAATGTGAGTAAGGAGCTCCTTATGTTCTGATGCCTTTATGCCATTTAACTTATTGTAAGAGGACATAATAGTCCAAGGCTTTGATTTTTTTACAGCGATTTCAAATCCCTGTAGATATATCTCCCTTAGAGCTCTCTCTTCTACAATTGAATCCATAGTAGTTCTAAATATCTCAGAGTTGTTACAAGCAAAATGTTTGAGGGAGGCTCCAACACCCTCGGATTGTAATCCAGTAATTAAAGAAGCTGCAAGCTCTCCTGATATAATGGGATCCTCGGAGTAGTACTCATAACCACGACCTCCTAAAGGGGTTCTTCTCGTATTAATCCCGGGACCTAAAAGTACATCAACCCCAAAATATTGACACTCCCGACCCAAACTTTGTCCCATCTGCTCAACAAGAGCTCTATCCCAAGAACATCCAAGTGATGAACCGTTAGGGAAACATGTAGCGGGCTTTGATTTTCTTGACGAGTCATTATACTCCTCGGTGGAAAGGAGTGTCCCTGAACTTTGAGTAGTAATATCAAAAAAATCGGTAATACTCCAAGTTTGGCCCTCCTCAATCTGTTCTACATTATATCGTACTCCATAGGTTCCATCGGTCATAACAAAGTCTGGGATATTTAACCTGTGATTAGCAGCACTTCGCCATAAGCCTTTCCCTGTTAAAAGAGTAACCTTCTCTTCTAGTGTCATTTTATCTAAAATATTTTTAATTTTTTCACACATATATTACCTCTTTATTATCATTACTACTTACGAACAGTCAGATTTCTCGTTCTTTTTCCTAGCATGTGAGCAATAGTGGCCCCTACTATACAAAACACAATGAGAGAAGAGAAAATTATCCTATACCCAACCTCACCAGAAAAGGAGTCGAGCACTCGCCCCCAAACCGTAAAAATAAAAGCATCTGGGAGAAACCCGATAATACTTACCATTCCAACAACGGTGCCAACATAAGTGTCGGGGACTCCTATTTCATCTACAGGAACAAAATAAATCCCCCTAAGAGATGATTGTACAAGCTTAATTGATAGTCCCATAATAATCACAATAAAAATAATATTTGGATCTCCAGGAAGTGCAACAAAAATACCAAGAAGTACTCCCATAAGTACAAAGCACCAAGTAATCACCTTAATTGCTGATTTAACTTTATCAACGACAAATCCTCCACCCACAGCACCTAAATTTGGAACCAAGTATTCTGATATGATGCCAACAAGAGCCGCA
>CAYWUD010000385.1:0-2541 GCA_964461355.1 uncultured Pseudomonadales bacterium
GGGCGGATTATCGTCAGCATCAGCGACACGGATCTGCAGGGCGATCAGGACCAGATTCTGAGCTTCCTCAACAGTTTTGCCCACAGCGGGCTCGACTGGGTCGCCGACCGCGGCCAGGGGCTGTATCAGGTAATGGCCAGTGCCTCCGGCGCGCATGCCGAGGAAGGCGCGCTGCTGCGTTATCACGGGGCCAGTGAGCGGCTGACCGACGCCCCGGCGAAGGCTCCGGTGATGCCGGAGATCCGCGGTGGTGGTGAAGGTTCGGCCGGTGTCGACCTGATGCAGCCGATCCCGCTGCACGCCGAGGCCGAGGCTCCGCCCGCCGAGGCTGCCGTCGAGGTGGCGGCAGACTGTGCTGCGTCGAATGGCGCGCACACCGATCCGGCTGAAGGACGTGCCGCCGAGGTCTGTACCCCGGCGGGAGAACATCCGAGCGGGGATCCGGCACCGCCCGGTGCAGCGCCTGTAGCCGCGCCGCAACCGGCGCAGCAGGTGGCGCCGGAGGTGATCTCGCAACTCTGGATCGATCAGTCGGCTCCGGCACGTGCCGAGCGCCTGGCTCAGGACGAACAGCTGATCAGTGCCGCACTGGCGGGCCTTGGCGGCTGGAAGCTGGCCGAGGGCCGTACCGAGGGCGGGCGCCTGGATCGCTCCGGTCTGGAACAGGTCGAAGCACGGGCGCGGGCGCGTCGTTTTGTGCGCTGGCCGGGGTTCTAGTACACCGGGTAGAGTCGGGGGACGCGTCCTGAGCAGGCGCGTGCGCAACAGCAATTGACGGCGCCGGGTAGGCGCCGTCCACGGGAGAGACAGGTGCAGCAGGTAGAAGCGAGCCACGATGATGATGTGCGCTGGATGGAGCAGGTCCGCAGCCTTGAGTGCGGGTTTGACGATCAGCTGTGGCTGGAACTTCAGTGCGGTCTGCTGAGCAACGCCCGGGCAGCGCTCGTGGTACGCCGCGCCGAAGGCGAGCGCTTTGTACCTGCGGCCCTGTGGCCGGCCGGCCGTAGCGCCGATGCCGAGCTGCTCGATCTGGTCGATCAGGTGCTCGAGCAGGGCTGCGGGCTGGCTACGCCGGTGGCGGCCGGAGGCTGTGCGCTGGGGTATCCGGTGCGGGTGCGCGAACGGCTGCAGGCGGTGATCTGTGTCCGGCTCGAACGCGCCGATGCAGCGCAGGTCAGTGTGGCCATGCGCCAGCTGCACTGGGGCGCCAGCTGGCTGGTGCTGGCCCTGCTGCAGCAGCACTCGGGGCAGGGACAGGCGCTACAGCACCAGCAGGCGATGGCGCTGCAGCTGATGACCCAGGTACTGGCCGAACCCGATTACGAGGCTTCGGCCCTACGCCTGGTCACCGAGCTGGCCGGGATGATGCACGCGGATCTGGTGGCGCTGGGCGAGTGGCAGCAGGGCGCCAGCCGCGTCAGTCACCTCTCCCATAGCGCCGAATTCGGCCGCAAGATGAATCTGGTACGGGCACTGGAGCGTGCCATGGACGAGGCGGTCGATCAGCGCACCGCCCTGCAGTATCCGCAGCCTGCGGATGATTCCGCGCCGGCGGCGGTGCTCTGGGCGCACCGAGAACTCGCGGAGCTGCTCGATCGCGCCAGCCTGATGTCGCTGCCGCTGTATCGTGCCGACCTGTCCGAGGTGATCGGCTGTGTCTGTCTGCAGCGCGAGGCGCAGGCTCCCTTCAGTGCCGGTGAGCTTGAGTTCTGCGAAAGTGTGCTGATGCTGGCCGCGCAGGTACTCTGGGAAAAACGGCAAAACGCCCAGCCGCTGTACCGTCGCCTGGGCCAGAGTCTGCGGCGTCAGGGCGAGCGGCTGCTGGGGCCGGGGCACAGCATGCAGAAACTCTGCAGCGCCGCGCTGGTGGCGGTACTGCTGTTCTGTGCGCTGGCCCGCGGCGAGTACCGGCTGTCGGCCGATGCCACCGTCGAGGCGGCGCTGCAGCGGCTGATCGTTGCGCCCTACGACGGCTTTATTCAGGAAGCGGCGCCCAGGGCCGGCGATCGGGTTGCCCAGGGGGCGCTGCTGGCGCAGCTGGATGATCGTGACCTGCAGCTCGAGCGCCTGAACTGGCTGAGCCAGCAGAACCGCATGCAGCGGCGCTATCAGGAAGCGATGGCGGCGCATGATCGGGCCCAGATCAATATCATCAACGCACAGCTCGATCAGGCTCGGGCCGAGCTGGAGCTGCTCGACAGCCAGATCGAGCGCGCGCAGCTGCAGGCCCCCTTTGCCGGACTGGTGGTCAATGGTGATCTCAGCCAGCGGCTGGGGGGCGCGGTTACCCAGGGCGAGCTGTTGTTCACGCTGGCCCCTGAGGGCGCCTATCGGGTCGCGCTGAAGGTGCGCGAGAGCCGTATTGCCGATCTGGTTCCGGGTCAGAGCGGAGTGCTCTACCTCTCGGCGCTGCCGGATCAACCGGTGCCGATTCGTATCGACACGATTACGCCGCTGACGCTGAGCGAATCGGGGGCGAGCTATTTTCGTGTCGAGGCCCTGCTGGATAAAACCGAGGTGCCGCTGCAGGTGGGTATGCAG
>CAYWUD010000386.1:0-2540 GCA_964461355.1 uncultured Pseudomonadales bacterium
AAATACAAAAATATATCATGCAATTATTGATACAAATGCCAGGATTGGTGCTAACTGCAGTATTGGAGATCCAAAGATTAATAGAGAAGATGGACACTATGAGCAGTACTCAGTAGTAGATGGAATTATTATTATTAAGAAAAATGCGATTATTTTTGATAATACGGTGATCTAGCTTTTTCGAGAACTTATAGGAATTGTTACGGGGCCATCATTGATATATGATACCTTCATATGGGCTCCAAATACTCCTCGCTCTGTGGGAATACCTTGTAGAGTAAGAGCATCCTGCATGGCAAGGTAAAGTTTTTCAGCCTCCTCGGGAGCTGCGGCATTTCCGTAGTATGGTCTGTTACCCTTTGATGTATCCGCACAAAGGGTAAATTGACTAATAAGAAGTATTTTACCTCCAATATCTTTTACTGAGCGGTTCATTTTACCTTGGTCATCATGAAATATTCTCATATTTCCTATTTTTTTGGCGAGGTATGTAACATCATCTTCCGTATCACCCTGCTCTACCCCCAGGTATACTAAACAACCCTGTGTAATTCTCCCGTAACATATACCTTCAACCGAAACACTTGCTTGCTCTACTCGCTGAATTATTGATATCATAGGAGAAACTTACTGCAATAGGCTCTTCCGGTCAACCTCTTTTTTCCTTTCCCTGTTGAATGAATTTTGAAACCCTGCTATAATAACAAAGGCAGTTTTGGGTAATTATGTTACTTTGAAATAAATGAGGTGCCATTTGGAGGGATTATGGATACGAGTTTAGCAGAAATTAAGGCCTTACTGAACGAGCAGAAATGGACAAGAGCAACTATGAGTAGCTGCACAATAAGTTCATTTTCTGAAGTAAATGCGCTTATTCCTAAGGACAGTAATGATGAGTTGAATCAAGAGATATTAGAAATTTGTGAGGACCATCTAGCACAGGATAGAGGTAGTATTTCGGCACTCTATATTTCTGGTATTATTGCACTTTCTCAGCACGATGTAGATGATGTGAACATGGTGCGTCTTATTAATATTTTTGCAGATAATCATAAATGGGGTATTGTAGAACACCTCTGTAATAAGATTTTAGAGTTTGGAGAGAATAAGTTTGCCCTTCAAACCCTTTCCGATGCGTATGATCACCTCAATAAACAGGAAGATCGCATTGCTGCTATGGAGCGGTTGGTTAAAATTGACTTTGAAGCTGCAGAAGACTGCTACATACTTGCAAAACATAAAGAGCAGCAGGGAGAAAATGAGGCGTCCCTTGAATATTACAAAAAAGCTTTGTATCGATTTATTAATAAGAAGGATTTTTCTCACATTAGAGAGATATGGTCTGTACTTATTAATATTATTCCAGAGGATGTTGATTTTTTCTTTCATATGGAAAAGAAAATTGCCAAAACCATATCAGTAGAACGAGCTGCACAACTCCTCTCTGAAAACTTAGCCCAGTTTAAAAAGAGCAACCGTTGGGATTATGCGGTAAATGTGTTAAAAATTATACTTAAGTATACCCAAGATGACAGTATGGCAAGAAAAGAGTTAGTAAACTGTTATAGAAAGCTATACGAGTCTCATGACAATATTGAAGAGTATATTACAAATACCAATATTGCTCAAACTTGGCAGAATGTACATGATGCTATTGAAGAGTTTGAAAAGCATATTGCCTTTGATAAGGGTACCTTTGTGTTTCATAAATCTTGGGGAATCGGAAGAATTCAAGATATCTCAGGAGACACTGTTGTTATTGACTTTGCAAAGAAAAGAAGCCATGAGATGAACCTGCAAATGGCGGTTAGTTCACTCACTCCTCTTGATAAACACCATATTTGGGTTCTTAAAAGTGTATTACCACCAGCAAAACTTAAAGAGAAAATTCTTGGAGATATTCCTTGGGCTCTCCAAATTATTATTAAAAGTTTTGACAACGGAGCTTCTCTCAAGCAAGTAAAAGCAGAGCTCGTTCCTGCGGTACTTTCTGCAACTGAGTGGACCTCTTGGAATACTAAAGCAAAGAAAATTCTTGTAACAAACCCATCCTTTGGAAACTACCCAGATAAACCTGATACCTACATGATGAGATCAACTCCCATTACCTTTGATGAAAAGGTATACAATAGCTTTAGAGGAGAGAAATTATTTAAAAACAGGGTTCAGATTTTTCGGGACTTCCTTCAACACAGCTCCCCTGAGTCAGATTACTTTGGAGAGATGTTTAACTACTTTGTAAATAATCTCAACCTAAGAAATGGAACCATTGAAGTGGTGTTAGGAAGCTTTTTTCTTGTACAAAAGACTATTCAGAAACTCCCCTTTCTTAAGCCCGATGAGCTACCAACCTTTCATGAAATCATGGAGCAGGTGAACACAAAAATTTGTGATGTATATAAAGAGCTTCAAGATGAAGAGTTCCAAGACTCATTTTTAAAACACCTAAGAAAAGAGGAAAACTGGGGAGAGTACTACTTACAGTTACTTCCTGTTGCTATTTCTCGACAGATGATCAAACAGCTTGAAAAAGGTGGTTA
>CAYWUD010000387.1:0-2537 GCA_964461355.1 uncultured Pseudomonadales bacterium
AATGCGGTCGGTGGCTATGTGGTTACCGAACGGATGCTCGAGATGTTCAAGACCTCGAAAAAGGCTGAGAGCTAAGCGGAGCGTAGATCATGACAGAGTTTGTGATACCTGGCAGTTACTTTGCGGCCGCGGTGCTGTTTATCCTCGGCCTCAAACAGATGAGTTCACCGGTCACCGCGCGACGCGGCATTATCTGGGCCGGTGTGGGGATGGTGCTGGCCACCATCGTGACCTTCTTTGATCCGGCCCTGCATGGCATCAGCAATTTCGTTCTGATGGGGCTCGGGATCGCTCTGGGCGGCGGCTTCGCCTGGTACTACGGCAAGGTTGTGCAGATGACCGACATGCCGCAGATGATCGCCCTCTATAACGGTATGGGCGGTGGCGCGGCCGGTGCCATTGCTGCTGTCGAGCTGATGCTGGCGATCTGGGGGCTGGATCAGATTGCGGCACAGACCGAAGGTGTGACCGCGGTATTGCCGCAGCTGCAGCAGCTTTCCGCTGAGGCGCTGGGATCGGTGAATCTGGCGCAGCTGATGGGCTCGGACAAGGCGGCGATTGCGATTGCCGGTGCCTTTATCGGGACCATCTCGTTCAGCGGTTCGCTGGTGGCCTGGGCCAAACTGGACGGTCGCCTGAACAAGGATGCCTTCCTGCCCAAGCAGCACCTTCTGAACATGGCCCTGTTGGTGCTGATCGCCGTGATGGCGGTGCTGGTCTACAACAGTGCCAGCGCCTTCCTGGTGCTGCTGTTCTTCGTGCTGGTGCTGGTGGCCGGTATCACCGTCACCACTCCGATCGGTGGTGCCGACATGCCGGTGGCGATCTCTCTGTTCAACGCCCTCACCGGTCTGGCCGTAGGTCTTGAAGGGTACGTGCTTGACAACCCGGCGATGATGATTGCCGGTACCGTGGTCGGTGCCGCCGGTTCTCTGCTGACCCAGCTGATGGCCAAGGCGATGAACCGCTCGGTGATGAACGTACTGATCGGCGGTTTCGGTCAGACCGAACAGGTCGAAGGCGAAGAGGGCGAACGGGGCCAGATGAAGGAGGTTCAGGCTCAGGACGCAGCCATCATGATGGCCTATGCCGATCAGGTGGTGATCGTGCCCGGTTACGGCATGGCGGTGGCTCAGGCCCAGCACAAGGTCTGGGAATTTGCCGCTCTGCTGGAAAAACAGGGTGTGACCGTGAAGTTTGCCATCCACCCGGTGGCCGGTCGGATGCCTGGGCACATGAACGTGCTGCTGGCCGAAGCCGGGGTGCCCTACGACAAGATTCTGGATATGGACGAGATCAACTCCGACTTCCCGCAAACCACGGTTTCGCTGGTGATCGGGGCCAACGATGTGGTCAACCCGGATGCCAAGACCGACAAGTCGAGCCCGCTGTACGGCATGCCGATTCTGGACGCGTACGAGTCACAGAACGTCATTGTCATCAAGCGGGGCAAGGGCCGTGGCTTCTCCGGGGTGGAAAACGCCCTGTTCTTCCGCGACAACACGCAGATGCTCTACGGTGACGGTCAGAAGGTCGCCGCCGAGCTGATCGGTGCGCTCAAGGAACTGCAGTCCTGATCTGACCGTATGCAGGGGCCGGCATTGTCGGCCCCTTTTTTTGTGCCCGACTTTTGTCGACTGGATGGCTGCTACTCTGAATGCTGTGGGGACAGGCGCCATGGGCGCATGAGGGGGAGAGAATGCGCAAGCAGAATCTGAGAATCGAGCCCGAGCAGCTGCGTTGGAATTGCCCGCTCGATCAGATCGGTTTCGACAGTACCCAGGATATCCAGCCCGAGCCGCAGATTATCGGTCAGCCACTGGCCACCGAGGCGCTGCGTTATGGTCTGCTGACACCAGCACGATCACAGCATATCTATGTGCGCGGTCCCGAGGGATCGGGCCGCAAGACGCTGGTGCGTCAGCTGCTCGAGGAGCTGCGCCCGGGGGGCAGCCGCAAGAAGGATCGCTGTTATGTCTACAACTTCAAGCGTCCGGATCGACCGCGGCTGATCAGCCTGCCGCCGGGGCGGGCGCGTGTATTTCGCCGGCGCATTCGCGAGCTGGCGCATTTTATTGCCGAGGGACTGCCGCAGGCGCTCGATACCGAAGCGGTGCATCAGCAGCGCGAGCAGATCAGAAAACGTGCCGAGCAACGGGTTCTGGAGGTTACCCGGCCACTTGAGGAAGCCCTGGCGGCAGCCGGATTGCAGCTGGTCAGCAGTCAGGTCGGGCCGATGCGGCAACTGGATATCTTTCCGCTCGAAGATAACGAGCCGATCAGCATGCCCGAATTTCGCCAGCGCGTGCAGGCGGGCAAGATCAGTGCCGAGCGGGCCGAACAGGTAAAAAACGATTACGAACGTTACCACCGTCAGCTTGATCAGCTGGCGGTACTGTTACAGCAGGTGCAGCGAGAAACCACCGACGAACTGCTGGTGCTCAAGCAGTCGGTTGCCCGGAATGCACTCCTGCAGGCCTGTGCCGATATCCGTTTGAACTTTGGCCATGACGGCGTCCCTGCCTACCTCGATGGAC
>CAYWUD010000388.1:0-2529 GCA_964461355.1 uncultured Pseudomonadales bacterium
TAGTCTCCAACGTGGCCCTGCCGAGAATGCTGCAGGACGATCTGGAGCGTACGCTGGAACAGCTGGAAAAAGATGCCTACCAGGAACAGCAGGCAGAGGAGGAGGCACGCGCCAACCAGAAATCCTAAGCGCTTAGCCTCTCGCAACAAAAAAGCCGCAGCATCCGCTGCGGCTTTTGTGTCTAGGGACACCCCGGCCGGCGATTCGATCAGCTATTCGATCAGCAGCGAACCATCCTGATTGAACTGCCAGAAGTCGGCATAGGCGATCTCCCAGAGATAACCGTCGGGATCGGCAAAGTAACCGCTGTAGCCACCCCAGAAGGTCGGCTGCGCCGGCTTCACCAAACGCCCTCCAGCCGCCTCGGCCTGGGCCAGAATCTGATCGACCTCTTTCTGGGTTCGGGTATTGTGTGCCAGAGTAATCGCGGCCGGCCCGCGTTGCTCGGGCCCCTCACCGGCCGGCACTTCCTTTTGCAACTGATCGAAGGGATAGAGCGCCAGACATACCCCCTGGGTGCGAAAAAACACGACCCCCTTGTCCGGCGCGCCCGATGTCGGAAAACCCAGGCCCTGGTGGTAGAAACGGTAGCTGCGCTCAAGATCCGCAACCCCAAGGGTAATGATACTGATACGAGGTTCCAAAACCGCCTCCTGTGGATGCGGGCCTAAAATGCATGTCTGCCTGGCCCCATTTCTGCCGAAGATTAGCAGGCGCGGTGGCAACCATAAAAAAACCAGCAGCGCACCCATTGCGTTACCCCCATACTCTTAGCAAAAATATTTCTTATTAACCTCGAGCCTATTCAATTTGATTTGCAGCCACATCGGGGTATTTCAGCAAACAAATAAACTTGATGAAATCATTACACTTCCCCCCACGACAGGACGGCCCGTTATTGATCAGGGTCATCACATATAGAGTAAACTGTACTTAGTATTAAGGCTCCTATTACCTATTAGGTATTGCGGAAGGTGGATGAATCCAATTGGCCCACTATCGCAGACCGATGCCCCGGAGGGCTTTATGCCTACCATCTCGATTTTGCCCCAGTCTACTGCTCAGCACTTCTTCTGCCGCCCTGTCGGCCTGCGTTTCTGGAACGCCCATCTGCAGCTTCCCAACGATCGCGTTCGATCGTACTGCTAACTCGCATCCGCCTGTACTGATTGATTCCTGACGCCTTTATTTACGCGTCCCGGGGAAGGCACATCCGTATTCAGGCCTAACTATACATCCAATTTATTCAGCTCGAACCAATCAATTATTCGGGCCATGGATTCTTTTATCTTTTATTTGCGAGTAATTATTATGACCAAACAAAATACGACTGCCTGGGGTATTTTTAATGACGGCGACTGGAAACACAGCATCAATGTGCGCGACTTTATCCAGTGCAATTACAAGCCCTATGAAGGCGATGCATCCTTTCTGATCAAGGAGCCTGCCGCCTCAACCCGGGCGCTCTGGAGTCAGGTTGCCGTGGGCATCGATCAAGAGAACAGCACCCACGCTCCGGTCGACTTCGACACCGACCTTGTCTCTACCATCTGCTCCCACGGGCCCGGCTATATCGACCAGAAACTGGAGAAAATCGTCGGCCTGCAGACCGATGCCCCACTCAAGCGCGCACTCATTCCCTTCGGCGGCATCCGCATGGTGGAAAGCTCCTGCAAGGCCTACGGTCGCAGTCTGTCACCGGAACTGAAAAAGGTCTTCAGCGAATACCGCAAGACTCACAATCAGGGCGTGTTCGAGGTCTATACCCCCGACATCCTGCGCTGCCGCAAATCCGGCATCCTCACCGGCCTGCCGGACGCCTATGGCCGCGGCCGCATTATCGGTGACTATCGCCGTATCGCCCTGTACGGGATCGATGCCCTGCTCGAGGACAAGAAAGCCCAGTTTGACGGTCTACAGGAGCAGTTCGAGCGCGGCGAGCAGATCAGCGAAGTGCTGCAACTGCGTGAAGAGCTGGCCGAGCAGTTCCAGGCACTCGAACAGCTGCGCGAGATGGCGGCCAGCTACGGCTGCAATATCAGCCGTCCGGCCATGAATGCCCAGGAAGCGATCCAGTGGACCTATTTCGGCTACCTGGCCGCAGTCAAGTCGCAAAACGGTGCGGCCATGTCACTCGGACGGGTATCGACCTTCCTCGACATCTACCTGCAGCGTGATATCGAGCGCGGCAACCTCGATGAAGCCGGTGCCCAGGAACTGGTCGACCACTTCATCATGAAGCTGCGGATGGTGCGCTTCCTGCGTACACCCGAATATGACGACCTGTTCTCCGGCGATCCGATCTGGGCGACCGAATCGATCGGCGGCATGGGCCTGGACGGCCGCCCGCTGGTCACCCGCACCAGCTTCCGCTTCCTCAACAGCCTCTACACCATGGGCCCGTCACCGGAGCCGAACCTGACCGTTCTCTGGTCCGAGCGTCTGCCCGAAGGCTTCAAGCACTTCTGCGCCCAAGTATCGATCGACACCTCTTCGATCCAGTACGAAAACGACGACCTGATGCGCGTC
>CAYWUD010000389.1:0-2515 GCA_964461355.1 uncultured Pseudomonadales bacterium
GCCATTGCTGAAACCTTCTCTGAGCTGCTGTGGCAGACGCAGGCAGAAGCCGTTTTCGCTTTCATTGACCATCTTGCCGGTGGCGCGCAGCATGTGCCCTTCACCCAGTATGTTGGCAAACAGCTGGGGGTCGAGCAGCTGAAAGATGGTATCGATACCCCAGACGATGCCGGCATAGCCGTCACATTCGGAACGGGGCTGACGTTCATCGCTGTGCTGCCAGCCATGGATCAGATCCTGCAGCAGTTCCTGCAGGCGCAGTTTATGGCCATGTTCGGGCAGGCCGAATTCAGTTGCACTGTGGCCTGTATCAAGGCCCTGCAGGTGCTGCTGCATCAGCATGATCAGTTTCTGGGGCTGCACAAAGCGCAGATTCAGGCTGCCGCGCGCTTCTGCGCCGAAGCGGCGTTTGGGTCCTTCGGCACCGTCGAGATCGATCTGGAAACAGGCCTGCTTGAGGTTTTCCGGGGGCTCGGCCTCCAGGCGACAGTAGGCCGCCCAGTGCGAGAAGTACTGGTACAGGAGCCAATGTTCACCCGGGAGCAGGTGGTAGGGGTTGGTGAGATTGAGCAGCAGCAGCTGGCGATAGAGTTCGGCAACCGATGGTGCTTCACCGGGCATATCGTTGTGGACCTGCATGTGCTGCAGATGCATCTGTTCACTAAGCGCAAACAGGTAGTTGATTTCACGCCAGGCCTCCTGCGGCTGGACGAGATAGCGATCGTAGCGCTGCAGCATCATCTGGCCATGGTAATAAATGACCGAAAAGATCAGGCTGGCGAGGTAATAGTCGCGAGGGTGGCTCTTGAGCGCATCGATCAGCAAGATCTTGTAGCCGATGGCCATTTCCTGCTTGAACAGCAGCAGGTCATCATAGCCCTGATCGCTGATCGGCTGGATTTCTCGGCCCAGCTGCTGCTGGTATCGATGATCAAACTGGCGGCAGTAGACACTGAAATCAGCCATAATCTGCTGGCGCGCGGTCAGTGGCAGGAGCGCGCGGTTAAGCAGTGCCAGCAGCGTATAACTGTGGTGTATGGCAAGGTCCAGATCGTTCAGGGGAAGGCGGTCCAGCTCGGCACGAATGCGGGCAGGCTCGGGATCGAGCAGTGATCGATCGAGCTCCTCCTGTGCGGGAACCTTCAGTTGCTCGGCTGCCATGGTCATGTCACTGACTCTCCGTAAGGCTCGATCAGCTTCGATGGTGCTGAATCAGCGCTCTGAACTGCGTCCATACAATCGACGATCCTATTTTGAATATGAGAGCAAATTTACAATTTGGCCAGTTTCGAGGCTTGATCGCCGTGCTAGCGGTACTGTTTTTCCGTTCGGTGGCTGCTGATGCCTGGTTCGATCTGGCGGGCAACGACCGGGCGCCTGGTACAGATGAACGCTGGCGGGTGGTGAACTACTGGGCGCTCTGGTGTACGCCCTGTCGTGCCGAGGTGCCAGAGCTGAATTCATTGCACAATGATCATGTCGATCTGCGGGTGCTGGGGGTGAATTTCGATCAGCCGGTTTCGCTGGAAGCCGCACGTACGGCACGAGACAGCCTTGGCATTGAATTTCCGGTGCTGCGCCGCTCGCCCCATGCACACTACGCACAGCCTATGCCGCCGGGCCTGCCGGCAACCGATCTGCTCGATCCCGAAGGGCGTTTTCGCATGCGTCTGCTGGGCCCGCAAACGGCCGCAGGGCTGGCCGAGTGGATCGAAAAACTGAAGGCGGAGGCAGAGGGTGAGTGAGTCTGTGGTGTGTCGCCATGTCTGGGTCAGTGGCCGGGTGCAGGGCGTATGGTTCCGCGCCCGTACGGCAGAGCAGGCGCGTGCATTGGGACTTCAGGGCTGGGTACGTAATCGTGCAGATGGCCGCGTCGAGGTATTGATTCAGGGGCTAGAGTGCACAGTTGAGCGGTTGCTGGCCTGGCTCGCGCAGGGGCCGCCCCTGGCACGCGTTGATCGACTGAGTGTGAATGAGGTCGCGGTGGTGGAAGGGCTTGAGCCCGAATTTGCTGTGCTCCGTTAAACCGGTTCTTGGGCTCTCGCGTTTACGGGCGATGCTCTGGATTGTTGGCTTAAAAATGCGGGGCGTCATGTTTGAGCGTGCGTTACGTAATCACATGATGATGTTCGGTTTTTACAGCAAAAAAACCGTATATCTACTCAAGGCGAACGCTTTCAGTGGCTTCTACTTTTAAGCATGTAAACAGACAAAAGTTCAAAACAGTGTTTTAGAGCTCAGCGAGCCACAAGGCCTGATCGGTTCTTCCTGGAACCATGGGCTGTGTTCCCGAGAATTCCAGCTGGTTTGATAAGCGGTGGTTTGCACGGCAGACCGGACCTTGTTGTATAAAACAGGCAGCCGCAACGCTTTTGGTGGTTTATCCAACTCAAAACTCAATTAAAGGATAACTACGATGAGCATCTATCAAGCATTCGCCCTGAACAGCCAAGTCAAAGCTGTGCCCGTTCAAGCCAGTAACCCGATCCTGCAGGCGCGCAGCGTCAAATAACCC
>CAYWUD010000390.1:0-2512 GCA_964461355.1 uncultured Pseudomonadales bacterium
CTGGCAGGAAACAGGTGAGGCGCGCAAGGGCTGGCAGAGTCGCTTACGTCAGCATGTCGTGCGTCGCTGGAAGAGGGAGCAGAGTGAAAAACAGCAAAGACCTACTCGATCAACAGTTGAAAAACTTACGGACCGCAGTTGGGCCCAGGGCTTCCAGTTCGAATCGGGATCAGAGTCGCGCGAGGACTGAGTCAGCCGACGAGCCCCAGCGTGGACCCGATCTGGTGGATGCGATCAACGCCGTATTCGCCAAGCTCGAGGCGGCGTTTCCGCTGAAATACCGCCGCGCCTTTCCCAGCGTCGAGCAGGAAAACGTGGCCAAGGCCCAGTGGCTGGAAACGCTGAAGGCATTTACGCCGGCGCGGATCGTCCGTGCGGCGCAGAAGGCGATTGAAACCACGCGGTTTTTTCCCGACCTTGCGGATATTCGCGAGCTGTGCCGGTTGAAATACGACGAGTACGGACTCAAGGAGCCGCTGCAGGCCTATTACGAAGCCTGCAACGCCGGCAGCCAGAGCCGCGACTGGCCCTGGTCGCATCCGGCGGTCTTTCTCGCGGCACAGGCCTCGGGCTGGCTGCTGATTCGCGGTGAACCGCAGGAGCAGGCCTACCCGGTGTTCGAACGCAATTACGAAATTCTCTGCAACCGGGTTCTCAATGGTGAGGATCTTGAAGCTGAGATTCTGCAGGGATTGGAAAATCAGGCCGGCAAGGCGCGGCTGCGCGCCAGCCTTGAGGCCGCCGATGTGCGCCAGCAGCAACAGATGCGAGAGCTTGGGGTAAACCCCGAGGGCGGGCGCGCGGAATTTCTGAAATTGAAGGCAACTCTGAAGCCCCGTCTGGAGGCTTTGGACCAGGATGGAGAGAAGCATGGCGCAGATTGAACGCAGTGCGGTAGAAGCGGTTCTGGCGGGGATTGTCGATCCCCATCGCGCAGAGGATCTGATCAGCAGCGGTGCGCTGGAGCACCTCGAGATTGAGGGTGATCGCGTACGCGTGGCGCTCAAGCTGAGTTACCCGGCCCAGGGCATCAAGAGCGCGCTGATCGACGACGTCACCCGCGCGCTGGCGGCCCTTGAGGGTGTTGCTTCGGTCGACGTCAGCCTGGACTGGGCGATTGCTGCTGCGCCGGTACAGGAGCAGCTGGAAACCATCCGCGGGGTCAAGAACATCATCGCGGTCGCGTCCGGCAAGGGCGGCGTCGGTAAATCGACTACCGCAGTCAACCTGGCTCTGGCTCTGGCCACCGAAGGCGCCCGGGTGGGTATTCTCGATGCCGATATTCACGGCCCGAGTATCGGTCTGATGCTGGGCGTTGCGCCGGGCGTGCGTCCGGACGTGGTCGACGAGCAGACCATGCTGCCGATGCAGGCGCAGGGGCTGCAGGCGATGTCGATGGGCTTTCTGGTCGATGAAAACCAGCCGATGATCTGGCGTGGGCCGATGGTCTCGAGCGCGCTGCAGCAGCTGCTGACCCAGACCCGCTGGCAGAACCTGGATTATCTGATCGTCGACATGCCTCCGGGTACCGGCGATATCCAGCTGACCCTGGCGCAGCGTGTCCCGGTCGCCGGTGCCGTGATCGTCACTACGCCGCAGGATCTGGCGCTCCTTGATGCCAAGAAGGGCGTCGAGATGTTCCGTCAGGTGCATGTGCCGGTGCTGGGCGTGGTTGAGAACATGGCCGTGCATATCTGTTCGAACTGCGGTCACAGCGAGCATCTGTTCGGCGCCGGTGGTGGCGAACGACTGGCTCGGGAATACGGTGTCGAGGTACTGGGTTCACTGCCGCTGTCGCTGGAGATCCGCGAACAGGCCGACAGTGGTCTGCCGACTGTTGCCCATGATCCGGAGGGCGATCTGGCCCAGAGCTACCGCCGCATGGCACGCGCCATGGCGGCAGCCCTTGCCAAGCGCTGTGAAGCGGGCAGCGATGCGCCGATGATCAGTATCTGCGACGACTGATCCGTATTTTTGTTTCTGTAGTGGGCGGCCGCAGGGGCCGCCTCTGTTTGAGGTTGAATCATGAGACTGAGTGACCGGGACATAATCAAGCAGCTTGATGCCGGCCGAATCTGCATCGAGCCCCGGCCGGATGACAGCCGTATCAGTGGCGTAACCGTCGATCTGCGGCTGGGTAACAGCTTTCGGGTGTTCAACGACCACCAGGCGCCGTATGTCGATCTGTCGGGCCCTTCGTCGAGTATCAGCAATACGCTCGAATCGATCATGAGCCGTGAGATCTGCCTCGATGAAGGCGACGCGTTCTTTCTGCATCCGGGTGAGCTGGCTTTGGCCGTCACGCTGGAGTCGGTCACTGTGCCCGACGATGTGGTCGGCTGGCTGGACGGGCGCTCGTCACTGGCGCGTCTGGGGCTGATGGTGCACGTGACCGCGCACCGGATCGATCCGGGCTGGAGCGGGCAGATCGTGCTCGAGTTCTTCAACGGCGGCAAATTGCCGCTGGCCCTGCGTCCGGGCATGACCATCGGTGCGATCAACTTCGAACAGC
>CAYWUD010000391.1:0-2509 GCA_964461355.1 uncultured Pseudomonadales bacterium
ATATCTCTGAATTAAAAAGTGTGGAGCTTCCTTTCTCTAAATTTAGAATTATTGAGCAAGGAAACGTAGAGGAGTTTGTACTGTTGGATCACTCTTTTACTATAGATTGGGGAGATGGAGAAGAGACGTTTATTGATACCCCGCAGTATGGATACAGGAGAGATGATTTTGTTCATGACTTTAGTAGTTTTTCTGCTGATAGAGTGCGTGTTCTGATATATGGAGACTTTATAGAGGTTGATCATAATGGTTCTTTTGGAAAATACCTAGTTGATGTAAAGAATTGGGGAAATGTTGCAATAGTAAATGATTGTGCCGACTCTCACCACGTTACACTGTTTCATGAGACCTCTTTAAAAACTTTCTCTGCAGAAGATAGCCCCTATCTTCAAGGTTGTATGGATGGATTGTTTTATGGACAGTCTCTCTTTTATGGCAATTTAAGTAGTTGGGATGTGAGTGCTGTGACTAGTATGAATGATATGTTTGCAGGAGCAAGAAACTTTGATGGAAACCTTGGATCATGGGATACAAGCAAAGTTTCTTCATTTAATAGCATGTTTCAAGATGCTTTTTCCTTCCAAGGTGTAGGCCTAGATACGTGGAAAACAAGTAAAGCAACCTCTATGGCTAGTATGTTTACCAACGCCTCCAGTTTACATGCTGATCTCAGATCGTGGGATGTTCGATCTGTTAGGAATTTTACCAGTATGTTTGCTGGAGCCAAAAACTTTGAGGGCTCTGGGTTAGGTGAGTGGAAGGTTAATGCCTTTGCAAAATATGATAACATGTTTGAGGGAGCCTTTAAGTTACAAGAGTCCCTTGCTTCTTGGGAGCTGTTAGCACTTCCTACAATTCCTGTAGCCAATGTCTCCATGTTTAAAGAGTCTGGTTTACGCAACCCGCAAGATCACCCACGGGGGTGTACCAGTGCGTGTGGTGTCGACCATGAAGAAAAGCAGGGGGAGTAATATTTTTAGCTTTCTGGAATGCCTTGCAATTGGAAGCAAATAGAGTTACATTGCAGTTATGAAAGCCGTAGTAATTACAGGAGGATTTGTACCCTCTTTTGACCAAGTCAAAGATGAACTTGATCAAGCTAGTTTGATTATAGCCGCTGACTCAGGATTGCATGCTCTACATCTGTGGGGAATTCTTCCTGATCTTCTTGTTGGTGACTTTGACTCTGTACGCAGAGAGGTGTATGAACTGTATCCCTCTGTGGAGAAAGTAGCATCATCTCCATATAAAGATTATAGTGATACAGAACTTGCCCTGGTAGAAGCCCAGCAGAGAGGGGCTAAGGAGTTGGTGCTTATTGGTGGAGGCGAGGGTAGACTAGATCACTCCTTGGCGCTTGTGTTGCTCTTTTCAACTTCCTCGGTTGCCCCTTTTCCAGACTGCTGGTATACACGGTGGGAAAAAGTAATATTTCTTCAGAAAGGAATACATGAACTTGATTGCTCTCTTGGGGATACTGTCTCATTTTTTCCCGTTGGTGAAACTCAAGCAGAGAGTTGTGGATTTGAGTGGAATATCAGTAACATAGGGAAGGGGAATTTATCCTGCTCTCTCAGTAATAAGGTTATAAAAAACTGTCCTTCTGTTACGGTTCAATCAGGTGCTCTTTTAACAGTTTTTCCCTATAGAGAGGATCCAATATCTCTATAGGAAACCTTAAAAGTAATATCCCCTTATTGTTAAGTTTACTGTCACCCTTGGGAGTAGAAAGGAGGGAGTAGTTGTGAGAAGCAAGGTCAAAAGCAATGGCCCTAGAAAAATCGTGCAGGATTCTTCTAGGCTAGTTGTTAATAAAGTCCTCCACTTTCTGAATAAAAGGTTTTGAGTAATTTTCAATATGAGAACCTTGAGAAATAAACCTTCTCATAAAGCCATTGAGATTTTCGTTGCTCCACGCAAAAGCCTAAGCTCCGCACTACAAGCTGCATGATCGGTGGTGTATCATAAGTACTCCTATGGTGTGGTTTTACAGTTTTATCATAGGGGCCTTACACAGCCTAGCCAACCCTGCCTTGCCGTTACGCACACCACAACACCTCATTCGGTGTTGTGAATGGGAGCGTTTTCTATCCCATACTACGCTGATCAACAGATCTCTCCTCCTGAGGGAGGTAACAATTAGCCTTGCCTGTTGTAAAAATCTCACCTTTACAAAGTGCTTTTATTTCTATAGACTGACTTCAGTCATTTGTATTTCTAAGTGGTGAAAAACCCACTAGAATAAGGAGTGAATGTATGAAAAAAATATATGTTTTATTAATAGTACTGGGAGGCCTATTCTTTTTTTCTTCTTGTAGTCAGCTTGTGAGAAATAGTTACACCATTCAGGGAGATGACTCTCTTTATGTAGGTACGGTTGTTTCTTACAATGTTCAACCGAAATTTGGATCTACTGAGCCATCAAACGTTACGTGGAAGATTAGTGATGAGAGTATTGCAACTCTCAATAATAGGGGTGAACTTACTTCGCTTGCAGAGGGAGTAGTTA
>CAYWUD010000392.1:0-2500 GCA_964461355.1 uncultured Pseudomonadales bacterium
CCCTGCCCTTCGCCGAGCAGCCACCGGCGCCGTTCGATTACCTGCTGCTGCTCTGCTTTCTCTATCTGGCACTGGTGCTGATTAACGGCGGCCTCAAGTACCTGCTCAATGTCTATCGCGGCGTGGTCGGCGAACGCATGCTCAGACAGCTGCGTTTTCAGCTGGTGCACCGCCTGCTGCGTTTTCCTCCGCAGCATTTTCATGAGGTCTCTCAGGGCGAAACGATCCCGATCATCACCGCCGAAACCGAACCCCTGGGGGGGTTTATCGGCGAGGCGTTCTCCCTGCCGATGTTTCAGGGCGGGCTGCTGATTACCTACCTCTTTTTTATCTACAATCAGGACCCTCTGCTGGGGCTGGCGGCCACGGCCCTCTATCCGCTGCAGCTGTACCTGATTCCGAAACTGCAACGGCGCGTCAACGAACTGGGCCGCCAGCGGGTGCTGGCAGTCCGCCGGCTGGGTGATCGCCTCGGCGACAGCATCGGTGGCATCAGCGAAATTCAGACCCTGGCCACCGCCGGATACGAGCAGCGCCAGCTGCTCGGGCGACTTGAACAGATCTTTGCGATTCGCCTGCAGATCTACAAACGCAAGTACTTCATCAAGTTCCTGAACAACTTTATCGCCAAGATCACGCCCTTTTTCTTCTATGCCGTCGGTGGCTATTACGTCCTCCAGGGCGAACTCACGTTGGGGGCACTGGTTGCCTCGATCGCGGCCTATCAGGATCTCGAAAGCCCCTGGAAAGAACTGCTCAAGTACTACCAGACCAAGGAAGACATCCGCATCAAGTACGAGCAGATCATTGAACAGTTTCATCCGCCCGGCATGCTCGATGAACACCTGCAGCAGAGCCAACCGGTCTGCCGCTATGCCGATGACAGCCCCTATCGGGTCGAACGACTGCGTTACAACACGCAGGCCAGCGGCCGCAGGCTCGAAGGCATTCAGCTGCAGTTTCGTCTCAATGAAACCCTGGCGATTCTCGGCGACAGTACCAGTGGCGCGCAGGAACTGGGGCTGCTGCTGTCGCGCCAGCTTCTCCCCGAAAGCGGTCGTCTGACCCTCGGCGGCGATGACCTAGGCTCCCTCAATGCCGGATCACTGGCCCGGGCGCTGGGCTATCAGGGACAGGCGCACCTGTTTTCCGGGCGTCTGCGTGACAATCTGTTTTATGGTCTGAATCGCCCGCCATCAATCAAGGATGATGTTCCCGGCCTCGACCCGGAGGAGCTTGATCCGCTTTCAGAGGAACCGCTCGAGGAGCGCTGCTTTGAGCTTTTTGCCGCCCTCGGCATGGAAGAGAACCTGTATAACCTCGGGCTCAGTGCCCCCGTGGCCGGCACCTTGAAGCCCGAGTTTCACTCTCGCCTGCTGGAACTTCGCACGGAGCTTGCGGCGCGCCTGGCCAAGCAGGGGCTGGGGCATCTGGTCGAACGTTTTGATGCCAGACGCTACACCCACAACCTGAGCGTGGCGGAAAACCTGCTGTTCGCGACGGAGTCCGGCGGCGAGTTGACGCCGCAGACACTGGCTGCCCACCCACTCTGCCGCCAGGCACTGATCGCACATCACCTCTACCATCCGCTGCTTGAGATCGGTCGTGAACTGAACCGTTTCATGCTCGAGCTCTTTGATCAGAGCGGCCTGGATGACGAACTGGTCGAGCGCTTCAGTTTTATCCGTCCCGAGGAATTCGACCTCTACCGTCAACTGGCCAAACGGGTCGAACGCAAGGAGATCGGCGCCCTGAGCCGGCGCGACAAGACCGCCCTGCTGCAGCTCAGCCTGCAGCTGACACCGGCCCGACACCGTCTGGGACTGATCACACCGACCCTGCAGGCACAGCTGATCGAGGCCCGCGACACGCTGGCTAGGCTCTGCGCGCAAAAGGGGCTGCAGCTGCACCGCTATGATACCGACGGCATCAATCCGCAGCAGTCGGTGCTGGATAACATCCTCCATGGTCAGCTGGCCCATGGCGAGGCCAATGCCCGTGAGCGGGTACGCGCTCTGATCGACCAGCTGGCGCGGGAGCTGCAGTGTTACCGCATGATCCTGCGCATGGGGCTCGAGGCGGATGTCGGCAGCTACGGCAAGCGCGTTCCGACCAGCAGCCGACCGCTGGTGGCCCTGCTGCGTACGCTGCTGGCCGAACCGCAGCAGCTCATTCTCAATCAGGCCACTCAGCTTCTGGCCGCCGAACGTGAACGCGAAGTGATCGAGCAGGTGCTGACACTACGTCAGCAGCAGGGTCACGGTCTGATACTGATCACCGACCGGGTCGAGCTGGCGACACGCTTTTCCCGCGTCATCCATCTGGTCGAGGGGCAGGTGTGCTTCGATGGAGCCGGAACCGACTTCCGTGTACAAAACATGGCAGGCAGATAATAAAAAGCCCCGCTCTCGGCGTAATGCTGTTCACTTAAGCGGAGCAGCCTTACGGTTTACCGGATAACGGGTCTTTGAAATTTTGACCGTCCTTGGCCTTGAAGGCC
>CAYWUD010000393.1:0-2498 GCA_964461355.1 uncultured Pseudomonadales bacterium
GTGGAGATTCTGTTTTTCTGGCTCGCGCCCGGGCTGCTCGAGCGCGTGGGCATGCTGCGGCTGCTCAAGCTGGCGCTGCTGCTGGCGGCGGTGCGCTGGCTGCTGATCGGATTTTTTGCGGCACTGCCGGTGCTGCTGCTGGCACAGCTGCTACACGCAGCGACCTATGGCTGTTTTCATGTTGCCGCGATGGAGTACCTGCACCGGCGCTGTGGTGACGATCTGGGCGTGCGGGCGCAGATGGTCTATGGCGGGCTCAGCTTTGGTGGGGGGTCGGCGCTGGGTGCACTCGGCGCCGGCTATCTCTGGAGTAGTGGGGGGGCGCCGCTGGCGTTCGGCGCGGCGGCGTTGATTGCCCTGATCGCGGCGCTCTGGGCGACGCAGCTGCGTGCGCCCGAAGCGGTTTGAGCGGGCTTAGTTGCGCCAGAAGCTCGGACTCAGCAGCACCAGTACGGTGACAACCTCGAGGCGTCCCATCAGCATGCCCAGACACAGCAGCCATTTGGCCGTGTCGGGCAGGCTGGCGAAGTTGCCGGCCGGACCGATAATCTCGCCCATGCCCGGGCCGACATTGGCCACCGCGGTGGCCGCACCGGTCAGTGCGGTGATCGAATCCAGACCGATGGCGGCCAGTGCCAGGGTCAGGACCGCGATCAGAATCAGGTAGAAAAAACTGAAGCCGATCAGTGAGCGCAGGATGTCGGTGCTGATCTCCTGGCCGTTGTAGGTCTGGCAGAAAAAGGCACGCGGGTGCGCCAGCTGGCGCAGCTGCAGGCCCAGCAGTTTGAGGGCGATCTGCAGGCGGAAGATCTTCAGGCCGCCGGCGGTCGAACCGGAGCAGGCGCCGATAAAGGTGAGAAAGAAGAAACTGCTGACGGCAAAGCTGCCCCAGAGGGTGTAGTCGCCCAGGGCGAAACCGGTGGTGGTCACCACCGAAGTGGTATTGAAGGCGACCAGCGTCAGCGACTGAAACAGGCTGTAGTCCGAATGGGCGAACAGCCAGAGGCCGAAGCCGGTCCAGACCACCAGCATCAGGCCGATGAAAAAGCGCACCTGGGTATCGCGCACCAGTGCCTGGCGGTCGCCACGCAGGAACTTCACGTACAGCACAAACGGCAGGCCGCCGAGCAGCATGAAGGCGGTGCCGGTCCAGTGGATGGCGGGGTTGGTAAAATGGGCCATCGACTGGTCGCTGGTCGAATATCCGCCGGTGGAAAGGGTGGTCATGGCGTGGTTGATCGCCTCGAAGGGCGTCATGCCGCCGAACAGGTAGAACAGGGCGCAGAGGCCGGTGAGGCCGACATAGATCAGACAGATGCGCTTGGCGATGCTGCCCGAGCGCGGCAGCGCCTTGTCCGACCAGTCCGAGGATTCGCTCTGGAACAGGCGCATGCCGCCGATCTTGAGGAAGGGCAAGAGCGCCACGGCCATCACGATAAAGCCGATACCGCCCAGCCACTGAAGCAGCGAACGCCAGAACAGCACGGCTCTGGGGTGCTGTTCGAGATTGCTGAGCACGGTTGAGCCGGTGGTGGTGATACCGCTCATGGTTTCAAAGAAGGCATCGGTGTAGCTGATATGCTCGATCAGCAGCAGCGGCAGGGCGCCGAGCGCGCAGACACCGATCCAGGCGTAGGTGGTGAGCAGAAAGGCATCGCGCGGATGCAGCTGGAACTGTTCGCTGCGCCCGCTCAGAGCCAGCAGGGCGCCCAGGATCAGGGTGATTACCGCCGAGATCAGAAATTCGCCGGTGCCGGGGTCGCCGCTGCCGAGGTTGACCAGTACCGGCAGGGTCATCAGAAGCGCCAGGGTAATCAGCAGCAGGCCGACCACCAGACGGATGGGTTTGTGATTCATGCGTTAACACCCGGGTGTCGCAGGTGGATGGCGCGCTCCGCGTCGTGAGGGCGCCAGAACAGGGATAAACGGGTCCGGTTCACCGGTATCTGTCTGCCTGAAAGCGGCCGGCCCGATACGGTCCGGCAGGGCCCGCCCATGATCATCCGCGCTCGGGCAGGGCGCAGGCCTGCTGTTCGAGCAGCTCGACCAGTGCGCGGGCAGCATTCGAGAGCGTACGTTCGCGGTGATGGATGAAGCCCAATTGTCGGGTAATCGATGGGGCCGGCAGCTTGAGCTGGATCAAGGAAGCATCAACCATGGTGGCCGGCAGGATACTCCAACCCAGACCGATCGCCACCATCATCTTGATCGTTTCCATATAGTTGGTGCTCATGCCGATTCTCAGCTCCACCTGTTCCTGGCTGAACAGCGCCTTGACGATATGGTGGGTAAAGGTGCCGGTGCCGGGAAAAATCGCGTCGTACTGGCTCAGATCACGCAGCGCCAGTTCGGCTCGGTCGGCCAGCGGGTGGTCCGGGGCGCAGACGAAGACCAGAGGGTCCGGCCAGACCAGTTGCGAGTGGATCTGGGCATGGTATTCGGGCGACAGGGTGATGATGCCGAGCTCGACATCGCCGGCCAGTACCCTGCTGTAGGCA
>CAYWUD010000394.1:0-2497 GCA_964461355.1 uncultured Pseudomonadales bacterium
CAGGCACCAAACTCGTTGTAACCGGCCGCATCTTCGTTGATCAGTCCGCTACCGGGTTCGCAGAGCTGTTCGATCTTCAGGAGTCTCATTGGCCCTCTCTGGTCAATACAGAAAGTCAGTGCGCCAAACATCAAAGGCTTTGAATACAGGTTGCGAAGCCTACCCTGAATACCGGGCAAAGCCCAGCCAGTCGCCGAAAAAACAGTCAATATCGCTCCGGCCGATGCATGCCGACAGTGCCATTTTCTATACTCAGTCAGTCCCGCGCACCCACGCAGAGGTCGCAGCATTATGAAGCGAATCGGTACTGTTCTGTCAGTCCTGTTGCTCTGCTCTCTTGCAGGTGCCCCCCTGGCAAGCCCTGCTCCGGTGCGGATCTGCTACGAATACCATGCACAGCCCCCTTATATCTTTGGTGAACACGACGTCCCCACGCAGCATGCAGGCCTTCTGGTAGAGCTGATTACTCAGGCCGTGATCGCCAGTGGTCTTGATGTCGCGTTTTATCGTGCGAGCTGGAACCGCTGCCTGCAGGATCTCAAAGATGGCGATGCCGACAGCACCTTTGCCATGATCTGGACCGACGATCGTGATCGCTGGGCGCGCTTTCCCAAACAGACCGATGGCCAGCTGCGCACGCATGCGCGTCTGTGGCGCGGCAACTATCGCGTGTTTACCGCTATCGACCACCCGCTGACCTGGGATGGCCAGCAGTTTTCCGGACTCCAGTTCGGCCTTGGCGCACCACTGGGTTATGTGGCCTACCAGCGGTTACAGGCGATGGACGTGCTGCATCCGATGGCACTGGAACCACGCTGGGGGCTGCGCCTGGTGGCCAAGGGACGTATGGATGGCTATGTCGTGGATGAATATATCGGGCGTTGGTGGCTGCATCAGGAGCAGATCACCGAACAGATGAAGATCCTGCCGGCCTCGTTTTTCCGTGATGACTGGTATCTGCCCTTCTCGCTCAGGTTTTATGATCAGAATCCGGAGCAGGCCGAGCGCATCTGGTCCGAACTCGCGCGCATACGCGAGCAACTGGGCGACGTACTGGCCAGACGTTATCTGCTTGATCCGGGCCGATAACGCTCAGCGAATCGCATGCCAGTCAAACTGCAGCTGTTTGCCGGTACCGGTCAGCAGCTGATCGAGTACTTCCGAGCAATGCGGCCAGCCTAGGCGGGCAAAACGTTCGGTTGAGTCCGCCACCAGTTCATGAAAACGGCTGATCAATTTCTGTTTGATCGTTTCGGCCGCAGGCTCCTTGGCTTCGTGGTGCAGAAACACGATGGCATCAAGCATATCGGCCAATTTTGCCAGACGCTGCAAGGGAGTATCGGCAAGGGCCTGCTTCAACAGCTGCGCTTCGGGGCAGACTTCGGTTTCGATCGAAGCAATCAGGCCCGGATGGCGCGCTTCGATAATCCGCTTGAGCGGTGTCGGCATATCGCCGGTGACAACCTCGGGCACATCGTGCCAGAGGCAAAATTCCAGCAGCTGCAACCGCTCTTCACTGCTGATGCCGGGATAGACTCTGCGCGCCAGTTCGAGCGCATACATGGTGGTCATGAAACTGTGCTCGGCAACATTCTGGGTTCTATGTACCGCAACCGAATTCCACCGCGACACATAGGGGGAACGGGCAATATCGACAATGCTGAGGCGCGCTTCATTGTTGTGGGTCATAAGCCATCCCTTGAACCTGTTTATGTGAGTGTATTCGATGACACCGGCTGAAGAGGCTGTCTACCCATAAACAAAAACCCCGCTATGCGGGGTTTTGGAATCGACGAGCAGCTCGATTAAAAGTGCTGACCGTTCTCGAAGTAGTTGGCCGGCTCCAGCGGCATAAAGACCACGGCAACATCGCCCTTGTAGCCAATATGCAGAATGGTCTCGGTGATAAACTTGGCAACGTCATCTTTCACCGACTGACCGCGATCGAACCAGAATACTTCAACAAAGGGGTAGGCACCCCCTTCCTGGCCATCAAAATAGAAACGAGTCGCTACATGCTCGTAGGTAAAATGATCTACCGGAACGCCAACCCGGTCGGACAGCCCTTCAGACAGGCGCTGGCTCAGAACCGCGGAGTGCTCCTCGGTAATGCCACGAAAACGAATATGCGGCATGGAAACTCCTTCTTCACTTCAAACATAAGGGTTTTGATCCTATCAGCTCCTGACAGGGCCCGCCAGCAAAGAAACTCAGGCGCACTATGTCATCAAAGGGTCATGATTTTTGCTGAGAGGGGTCGTTGTGAACCATCGGCCCGATAAGCGAACAGGGCACGATCATAAACGGGAAGGGAAAATGGAGGCTGGGGTCGGAATCGAACCGGCGTACACGGAGTTGCAGTCCGCTGCATGACCACTCTGCCACCCAGCCAGGGTAAGGCGCTTGTTTTCGCGTTTTCTTGCACAGAGCATGCAAGAAGTGATGGAGGCTGGGGTCGGAATCGAACCGGCGTACACGGAGTTGCAGTCCGCTGCAT
>CAYWUD010000395.1:0-2486 GCA_964461355.1 uncultured Pseudomonadales bacterium
CGAGTCGCGCACCACCAGCTGACGCTCGATACGAAGATCCGCCTGAGTCAGAGGTACCGCTTTCGCATGCAGCGGATGCTCCGGGTGCGCCACAGCAATCAGCCCCAGAGTAACCAGCGGATCGCCCAGGAACCCGCTCGGCACCCGGGCACTGATCAGCAGATCCACCGCTCCCTGCAACAGCCGCTGCTCTCCGCCACTGAGTACCTCTTCATAGAGTTCGATGCGGGTATAGGGGGCCGCTCTGGAAAAGCGTTCCAGCGCCGCCATCAGAATCTCGGCCGGAAACAGGTTTTCCACTGCCAGAGCCAGCTCGGTGGCCTGCCCCTGCCGCAGGGATGCGGCCAGCGCTTCGAGTTCAGCGGCTTCATTGAGCAGCAGGCGTGCACGGCGGAGCAGCTGCTCGCCCGCCGGGGTCAGCCGCGTACGGCGCCCTTCCACTTCGACCAGGGCAACGCCAAGCTGGGTCTGCAGTTTCTGTACCGCGTGATTGATCGCCGACTGACTCTTGTAGAGCTGTTCGGATGCACTGGCATAACTGCCCTGTGCGATCAGCGCATCGAGCATACGCCACTGTTCCAGACTGGTACGTCCACCCATGCCCACCTCCATGTTCTGTTATTTCGAACATTCTGACTCATTTAATCCGATTTTAATCAATAGAGACGGACGTATGCTTGGGGAAAACGGCCACAGCGGCTGTTCATCTACCTCAAGAGGACACCATCATGATCAAAGCACTCGACCAATGGCTCAGTCAGGGCCCGCTGCAGGCAGCACTGGAACTGAGCGGACGCCTTGGGCTGGCAGCCATTTTCATCAACGCCGGCTACGGCAAGATCGGCGCAGGCTATGCCGGTACTCAAGGCTACATGGAGGCGATGGGGGTGCCTGGGGCCCTGTTGCCGCTGGTGATTGCCCTTGAACTCGGGGGCGGCCTCTTGATCGCCTTTGGATTCTGCACCCGCCTGCTGGCGCTGCTGCTGGCCGGTTTTTGCATTCTGTCGGCGCTTATTTTTCATCTGGACTTTGGCAACAGCATGCAGGCGATCATGTTCATGAAAAATATCGCGATTGCCGGCGGCTTTGCTGTTCTCGCCGCCCACGGTGCCGGACGCTGGAGTCTTGATCAGTGGCGCCGGTAACTCCGATTCGCAGTGTATTCGAGGAGCACGATCATGAGGCTGTACCAGCAGGTAAAAGCGCACGCCAGCGCCGATGGCGATGGCGTGCGCATTCAACGACTCACCGGTTTCACGGGCACCAAGGCGCTGGACCCGTTTCTGATGCTCGACGAGCTGCGTTCGGCATCGGCGGATGACTACATCGGTGGCTTTCCGGAGCACCCCCACCGGGGGTTCGAGACCATTACCTACCTCAAGGCGGGCAAGATGCGCCATCGCGATCACCTCGGTAACAGCGGCCTGATCAGCGATGGTGGTGCCCAGTGGATGGTTGCAGGGCGCGGCGTCATTCACTCGGAAATGCCCGAGCAGACCGAAGGGCTGCTGCACGGTTTTCAGTTCTGGCTCAACCTGCCCGCGCGCGAGAAGATGCAGCCGCCCCATTACCGCGATATTGCGGCGACAGAAATTCCATCCATTGAGCATCAGGGCGTTGAGGTGCATCTGATCGCAGGCATGCTCAACCTTGCCAGTGCCGCCTTGAGCGGGCCGATCGGCGGACAGGCGAGCCATCCGCTGGTCGCCGATCTGGTCTGGACAGAGGCAGGCGATCTCAGTCTGCCGACCGACCCGAGCCTGAATCTATTTATCTACGTCTACCAGGGCGCGATTCGGTTTGATCCGCACTCCGTGCTCGAAGCGGGTTCTCTGGGCTATCTGCAGCCCGGCGATACACTTGATCTTTCCGCGACTACCGGCACCGGCGCACTGCTGTTCGGCGGACGCCCGCTGCATGAGCCCGTGGCGCATTACGGACCTTTTGTCATGAATACGCAGGCCGAAATCGAGGATGCCGTCGCCGCGTTCAGAGCCGGACGCCTGACCGACTGATCGGTGTTTGTGGTGTCTTCGCTGTCTACACGGCCAGGCCCGCTGCCACACGAATCAAACCCGTATCAACCCGTTACCCAGGCAAAAAAAACCGCCCTTTCGGGCGGTTAAAGTTATCCAGTGGACCAGAGACTGGATAAAGCTTGCTCGTTGTCAGGCGGCCCGCTCTTCGTCGTGCGCCACCATGGCCAGCAGCAGAGCAGCGGCGGCCCGGTACAGAGGTTCATCCGTGCGCGCGCTCAGTGCCGCTGCAAACCGGCCGGCCCAGGGGCCGAGAAGCTCCTGATCCAGCTCAGCGGCCAGCGCGCGGGTCGGCGCTGCCTCTGACGCGTAGGCACAGGCCAGATAGCAGAGCACCACACCCAGATGATCCGGGGGCAGATTGCCAAGGGCCGTGACGCCCTCGGGTTCGGCCGCACGGATCATCTTCTCGAGCCCGGCCAGACGCTCGGGTTCCTCGTTCATCCAAGC
>CAYWUD010000396.1:0-2470 GCA_964461355.1 uncultured Pseudomonadales bacterium
TACTCTGGATAACCGCGGCCAGCTGCAGTCCGATGCAAACCTCAGCATTCAGGCGTCCGGCGCCGATACCCTGACCGTCAACAACGAGGCCAGCGGGCTCATCCAGGCCGGTCAGGAGCTGGCTATCCTCGGCTTTGGCGGCGGCTCTAACACGCTGATGACCACCCAGTTCGGTGCGCTGCTGGCCGACCGCCTGCACTTCAAGCTGGCCAGTCTGGTCAACCAGGGGGTGATCCAGGGCGGCAGCGGTGCCAGCCAGCTTGATATCCAGCAGACGCTGGACAACCGCTCTGGCGCGCTGCTCCATCTGGCCACCGCCGCGGGTGGGCGTGGCACGATCCAGGCCAATGCGATCAGTAACCGGGGCACATTGCAGTCGACCGGTGACGCGACGCTGCGGGTGGCCGATACGCTCAATAACGAAGGCCTGCTGCTCGGTGGTGCGGGGCTGACGCTGAGCGGCAGCGACAGCCAGTATCAGCTCAGTAACTCCGGACGTATCCAGTCCGCAGGAGCCCTGCTGATCGAAGGTCAGGGCGGCAGTCAGGGGGTGGATCTTGCTATGGCGGCCGACGCATTGCTGCTGGCCGGTACGCTGGAGATGAACGCCAATACCCTCAATCTTGCGGATAACGCGATGCTCAGCAGTACGGGCAATATGGCGGTGACTGCCAACAGCCTGAGTTTCGGGGGCACGCGCGCGCGTATTGTGGCCGCAACTGCCGGTGGTCAGGCCAATGTGCGCCTGAGCAATGGCTTTACCAACGTGGGCGCGGTGCATTCGGGGGGCTCCATGTACTTCAGTGCGCCCACGATCAGCAACACCGATACCGGCGGGTTTTCAGCGCTCGATACGCTGGTGCTCGATGCAACGGCCGGCAGCCTGAGCAACAACGGCTCGCTGTACGCCGGTCATCAGCTCACCGCCACCGCCCGCGACCATATCACCAACACCGGTTCCCAGGCCCGCATCGATTCCGATGGCAGCATCAGCCTGACGGCCGGTGGCACCTTTACCAACAACAGCTCGATCAACGCCAGGGACAACATCAGCATCTCCTCGAACAGCTTCAGAAACGAGGTGACCGGCGGTGTTCCGGAGCGTCGCTGGTCGTCTATCACCTGGGGGGATACGGTCAAGACCTCGCAGAACGGTTCCTGGGGCTGGCCCAATGATTCGACCGCCTACTACGAGCGTACCGGGTATCGCACCGAATATTTCGTGACCTCACCGACGGATCCCAAGCCGCAGATCATTGCCGGTGGGGATATGGCCATTACCGGTTTTACCTCGGCGAAAAACACCGGTGCCGTGCTGGCGGCCAGTGCCGGTACGCTGACCATCGACGGCAGTGGCACCTTTACCAACGATGACCTGTCGCTGAAAACCGAGTACTACAAGGAAACCTGGAACGTATACGAAAACTGCGGGCTGGTGGACTGTGACAGCAAGGTCGAGCGCAGTCGTACCAAGTGGGTGACCAATACCACCACGGCACGCAGTTATGGTGCCGGGATCTTTGCCCAGACCCTGAATGCATCGGGGTTCAGCCTGCATAACCAGAGTTCTGCCTGGCAGGCCGATACCCAGCAAACCAGCCAGTCGGGTACTGGCACTGTGGGGTTGTCCGACAGTCAGGGGCATAGCTCCGGCGCCAGTGGTGTCAGCGGTACCGCGTCGGTCAATGGCGTACCCGCGGTGAGCTTCGGCGGGCTGGTGATCGAACTGCCGACCAATCCCAACGGTTACTTTGTCACCAACAAGTCGCCACAGGCGGAGTATCTGGTCGAGACCAACCCGCTGTTTGCGGTGGGCTCAGATTTTGTCGGTTCCAACTATCTCGCCAATCGTTATGGCTATAACCCCGATGACATTCAAAAGCGCCTCGGTGATGCCAATTACGAGGGCTATCTGATTCGTCAGCAGCTGATCGAGCAGACGGGTAACAACCTGCTTCAGGGGTATGCCAAAGAAGCCGAACAGATGAAAAGCCTGATGGATAACGCGGTCGCCGAAGGGCAGCGACTGGGGCTCGAATTTGGCAAGGCGCCGAGTGCAGACCAGTTGGCCGGGCTGACGCGGGATATTGTCTGGATGGTCGAAACCGTGGTTGCCGGCCAGCGCGTACTGGCGCCGGTGGTGTATCTGGCGCCTTCGACCCGTGAGCGGATTTCCAAGGGGGCGGTGATCGCCGCCGATGAGATCGACATGGATCTTGAATCCCTGGATAACGAAGGCGGCACGATTGCCGGTGGCGATAAGCTCTCAATCACGGCCAAAAACGATATCACCAATACCGGCGGTACGATCAAGGGGGGCGATGTCAGCCTTGAATCGACCGAGGGCAGCATCATCAATCAGACGCGCACCCGCGGTGACGGTAACAAGGAGTCCTACAACACCACCATTGGCAAGACCGGGGGGATCGAGTCCACCGGCGATCTGAACCTGACGGCCCATAAGGATATC
>CAYWUD010000397.1:0-2435 GCA_964461355.1 uncultured Pseudomonadales bacterium
ATCATGTTACTTCTCCTCTATTGCCGCCAGCGGAAGCAGCAGCCCGGCAGTCGTACCGCGGCCGGGTTGAGACATCAGGGCAAAACGCCCGCCATGGGCACGTGCGACCGCTTCGGCAACCGCGAGGCCGAGCCCCGTACCCCGGGCGCGGGTGGTAAAGAAAGGTTCGCGCGCCTGCTGGCGCTGCGCAGCATCCATACCCGGCCCACGGTCGGTCACGCTCAGGCGCAGCCAGCGGTGGTATTGGCGCACGGTAATGCGCACCGGTTGCTGCGGCGCCCATTCGATCGCGTTTTCAACCAGATTCATCAGTGCACCGACCAGCGCGTCCCGGTTGATCAGAAGGCGATGACCGGCCGGCGCGCGTACCTGCCAGTCGATGCTGCAGGCATGACGTTCAGCCACCGGCTCAACCGCTTTTTCAAGTTCACCGACCAGGGTTTCGAGGGTGCAGTGATCGGTCAGCGGCAGATCCCCGCGGGCAAAGATCAGCATGTCGCGCAGCTGATTCTCAAGATGCTGCAGCCGCTCGCTGATGCGACCGGCAAAGCGCTGACGCTGTTCGTCGGTAAGATCCTTCTGCAGATGCCCGGCATACAGCATGGCCGCCGACAACGGTGTGCGAATCTGATGGGCTACGGCCGCCAGCATGCGCCCCATGGCCGACAGACGCTCCATACGGGCATTTCGCTTTTGCAGTTCACGGGTTGCCGTCTGGTCGGTCAGCATCAGAATCTGACCGGGCTCCTGGGGCAGCGGACAGGTTGCCAGCGCCACACGACGCCCGTCCTTGAGGGAAATTTCATGCCCGTCATCGGGGCGGGGATCAAAGCAGAACTGGGTAATTTCGCGCCACAAAGAGCCGCTCAGCGGCTGTGTCAGGAACGGTGATAGCATCGCCTCGGCGGCACTGTTGGCTTCGGCAACACGGCCGCGCGCATCTAGCAGGATCACGGCAGCAGGCAGCATCTCCAGCAGCGTATCGAAGCGCTGACCGATACGGTGGCGCTCGGATTGCTGTTCTTCGCGTGCTGCACGGGCCTCAGCGAGTTCCGACTGCAGGTCTTCGATGCAGCCCTCAAGCCAGTTACAGGACTCGCGCAGGCGGTTTTCCACGCGACCGGACAGCGTCGGGTGCCGGGCAATCTGTTGCAGATGCTCACCCACCTGACTCAGCCCGGCCAGGGAACGCGCCTTGCGCGCAGAAGTGGAAACCTGTCCTAGCGAAACTGCAGTAGCCATTGTGCCTCTCCTGTAATCGAACACTGGATCCTGGCACTGATCCAATCGTTACAGGGGTTAAAGCAAAGGCTATGCCTGTTTTGTTTTTCCTTTTAAAAACATGCAGTTAAAGCATCTTTCACACACAAAAAGGAGTATGCGTCAGACTTTTGTCACCCTCAGGCGCGCTGCAATCCGTACTTGCGCATTTTCTCCACCAGCGTGGTACGGCGGACCTGCAGCCGTTCGGCGGCGCGCGCGACAACGCCGTTACAGTCTGCCAGTGCCTGACCGATCAGATGCGCTTCAAGTTCTGCCATATATACCTTCAGCGCCAGGCCGTTGACCGGCAGTTCCGGCAGAGCCTGAAGATCGGCCGCAACCGGCTCGCTGGCCGCCGGAGCCAGCTCCTGTGTGGTCTCGGATGCAAGCGCAACCGGCAGCTCCGGTAGCGGCTCGCCCAGCTCATCGGGCTGAAGGTGGCGAAACTTCGGCGGCAGCTCATCGATACCGACAATTTCGTCGGGATACAGGATGGCAAGGCGCTCGATCAGGTTGGACAGTTCACGCACGTTGCCCGGCCACTCGTGCCGGCTGAGCGAGAGCAGGGCCGCAGAGCTGAACCGCACGGAACCAAGATTCTGCTCTTCCAGACGGCCGACCAGGCGGTTGACCAGGAGCGGAATATCATCGGTGCGCTGGCGCAGGGCCGGAATTTCGATCGGAAACACGTTCAAGCGGTAATAGAGGTCTTCACGAAACTCTCCTTTCTCGATCAGCTCCTCCAGATTCTTGTGGGTGGCGGCGATGATACGCACATCACACTCAAGCGAGCGATTCGAGCCCACGCGCTCGAAACAGCGCTCCTGAAGTACGCGCAGCAGCTTGACCTGCATATGCAGGGGCATATCACCGATCTCGTCGAGAAACAGCGTACCGCCCTCGGCAAGCTCGAAGCGGCCGATCCGCGTGGAGATAGCCCCGGTAAAGGCACCCTTTTCGTGGCCAAACAGCTCGCTTTCCATCAGTTCGGCTGGAATCGCACCGCAGTTGACCGGCACAAAGGGACGCTCGGAACGGCGCGAATGATCGTGCAGGCTACGCGCCACAACCTCCTTGCCGGTACCGGATTCACCGGTGATCATCACATTCACGTCTTTGTCGGCCACCTGCGCCATCATCTCGCGCACCCACTGGATCGGCTGACTGTTACC
>CAYWUD010000398.1:0-2432 GCA_964461355.1 uncultured Pseudomonadales bacterium
TGGGTGCACGCTTGAATACGATCCACAACCTGCGCTACTACCAGCGTTTGATGGCCGGTTTACGAGATGCACTGGATCAGGGTACATTTGACGCATTCGTGGCGGATTTCTATGCCCGTCGCGGTAAAGAAGTACCGCCTGTTCATATTCCTGAAAGCAATAACTAATAAATTCAATATTGGTCTTGGGAACTCGCTGCCGGAAGGCCGGTCTTAAGATGCGGGCCTTCGGGCGGACCTTTGAGGTTTTAAGGAGAAAAGCATGATTTCTTTGGCTTATGCGGAAACCGCAGCCGGTGCACCGGCAGGTCAGGGCTGGATTCAGATCGCCATGCTGGCGGTGTTTGTACTGGTGTTCTGGCTGATGATCTGGCGCCCGCAGAGCAAGCGTGCGAAAGAGCACAAGAATCTGGTGGCCAGCCTGACCAAGGGCGATGAGGTGGTCACCAACGGCGGTATCGTCGGTCGCGTCACCAAGACCACCGATGACTTCATCACCCTGGAAGTGGGTGAGGGCGTTGAGCTGAGTTTCCAGCGTGGCGCTGTGGTCGCCGCCCTGCCGAAAGGCACCCTGAAAGCTCTCAAATAAGCACACCTTTGTGTACTCCAACCGGCGACCTCGTGTCGCCGGTTTCGCTCTAGCGGTTCTAGGGATTTCGCTTCTATGCTCAATCGTTACCCCCTCTGGAAATACGGGCTGATCGTTCTGGTTCTGTCGGTCATGACCCTCTATGCACTGCCGAACCTGTATCCGGATGATCCGGCGGTGCAGATCTCCTCCACACGTACCACGCAGGTCGATCAGGCGATGCTCGATCGTCTTGGCCGGGCACTGGATGCCCAGGGCCTTGAGGTCAAGCGCAGCGATCTGCTGTCAGCCGACAGCGGTCTGATCCGTCTGCAGCATGCCGATGATCAGCTTGCGGCGCAGCAGCTGGTGAAGGCAGAACTGGGCAGTGACTACGTGGTGGCGCTGAACCTGGCTTCGACCACACCGCAGTGGCTGCGGGATCTGGGGGGGCACCCGATGAACCTCGGGCTCGATCTTTCCGGTGGGGTGCATTTCCTGCTCGAAGTGGACATGGAAAAAGCGGTCAGCACGCGCCTCGATCTCTATGCCAGCGAGATTCGCGCCGAGCTGCGCAAGGCCAAGATCCGCTATCGCAGTGCGGCCGACAGCAGCAGCGGCCAGCGACAGCTGAGCTTTGCCTCAGCCGGGCTGCGCGAGGAAGCGATCGCCCTGATCCGCAAGCAGATTCCGGAGCTGGCGCTGCAGCTGCGCGAAGAAAACGGGCAGAATCTGCTGGCGTTTACTCTGGCCGAGAACACCCTGAAGGAGATTCAGGAGTATGCACTCAAGCAGAACCTGACCACCATCCGTAACCGGGTCAACGAACTCGGCGTTTCCGAGCCGCTGGTGCAGCGTCAGGGTCGCAACCGTATCGTCGTGGAGCTGCCGGGGGTTCAGGATACCGCTCAGGCGAAGGGCATTATCGGCAAGACCGCCAACCTCGAGTTCCGTCTTGAAGCGTTGCCGGATGCGCCCAAGGCCTCCAGCGAAGAGTACAACTTCCGTTCCGGCAGTGGCCGCAGCGCGGCGCTTGAGCGCGACATCATTCTGACCGGTGACCGTGTTGCTAACGCCCGCACCGGTTTTGATTCTCAGACCGGTCAGCCGGAAGTTCAGATCGATCTCGATGGCAGCGGTGGTGATCTGATGAACCGGGCGACGCGCCATAATGTGGGGCGGCGCATGGCGGTGATCTACGTCGAGCAGAAGCCGGTCACCCGTTATCGCACCGTGGAACAGAACGGTGAGCAGGTACGTGAGCCTTACCAGGGCTTCCGTGAAGAGAAAGGCATTATCAGTCTGGCCACCATTCAGAGTGCACTGGGCAAGAGCTTCAGAATCACCGGCCTCGATTCGGCCAAGGAAGCCTCCGAGCTCAGCCTGCTGCTGCGTTCCGGTGCACTGGCAGCGCCGATGTACTTTGTCGAAGAGCGTACTGTCGGTCCGAGCCTTGGCGCAGACAACATCGAGATGGGCATCAAGTCGGCGCTGGCCGGTCTGGCGCTGGTGATGCTGGCGATGGTGCTGGTGTACAAGGTGTTCGGTCTGATCGCCTGTGGCGCCCTGCTGCTGAACCTGATGGTGGTGATGGCGCTGATGTCGATGCTGGGCGCTACCCTGACTCTGCCGGGTATTGCCGGTATCGTACTGACGATCGGTATGGCGGTGGATGCCAACGTGCTGATCTTCTCGCGTATCCGTGAGGAGCTGGCCAACGGTCTGTCGGTGCAGCGGGCGATTCATGAAGGTTACGACCGTGCCTTTGTGTCGATTTTCGATGCCAACCTGACCACCCTGATTGTGGCGGTGATTCTGTATGCCATTGGTACCGGGCCGGTGAAAGGCTTTGCCGTGACGCTGTC
>CAYWUD010000399.1:0-2430 GCA_964461355.1 uncultured Pseudomonadales bacterium
CCCACGACGTCACTCGCCCCCTGATGCTGTTCTACAGACGACGACAGATCTCGTCGCCACGCACACTCAATGCCCGCACCACCACCTGCCGCTGTGTGCCCACCACCTCAAGTGCCACCTCAAGGTCGGCTGCCGGCAAAAAGCCCTCGCCCTGCTGCGGCCATTCCACCAGACAGAGACTGTGAGCGCCGAAATAATCGCGCACCCCGAGGAATTCGAGCTCCTCAGGATCACCCAGGCGGTACAGATCGAAATGATACAGGCAGACCTGCTCGAGCTCATAGGGCTCGACCAGGGTATAGGTCGGACTTTTCACCGCGCCCTGATAGCCATAACCGCGCAATACACCACGGCTGAGGGTGGTCTTGCCGGCACCCAGATCGCCCAACAGATAGATCACCCCTTGACCTGCGGCGGCCTCGGCCAGACGCTCGCCAAAGGCGACGGTCGCCTCGGCATCAGCCAACTGCTCTACTACTTTGTTCAACGCTTAACTATCCAGTCGATTACAGAGCCTGCGAATATAGGGCATCAGATCGGTTGCTAACAAGCCAAGCTCACCCTGACATGCCACGGTCAGATCGCCCGCTGTGGCATGCAGCCAGGCACCAAGCGCCGCAGCCTCGAGCGGTTCCAGCCCCTGCACCAGCAGCGCGCCGATCACCCCGCTGAGCACATCACCGGTGCCGGCAACCGCGAGCCCCGGGTTACCCGCCGCACAGAGATAGCAGGGCAGACCGGGCCCTGTCACCAGGCTGCCGGCCCCCTTGAGCACCACCACCGCGTGATAACGCTCGGCCAGCGCGCGCACCACATCAAAGCGATTGCGCTGCACTTCACCCGATGCACTCTGCAGCAGACGGGCAGCCTCCCCCGGATGCGGCGTCAGAATCAGCGGTGCGCTGCGCGTACAGAGCGCTTGTGAGGCCAGAAGATTCAGGCCATCAGCATCAAGCACCAGCGGTAGATCACTCTGCCAGGCCTGTGCAAAAAGCGCCTGTCCCCATGCGTTCTGACCGAGCCCGGGCCCCAGCACCAGCGCGCTTTTGTCCGCCAGCAAGGCTGTCAGCGCGGCGGGCTCCTCAAGCGCCTGCGCCATCACTTCAGGCCTTCTGGCTACCGCCGCCGCGACATGCGCACCACGAGTGGCCAGGCTGACCAGTCCCGCTCCGGTGTACAGAGCGGCCTCGGCAGCCATCAACGGCGCACCGGCCATACCCTGGTCACCGCCGACCACCAGCAGATGTCCATGGCTGCGTTTATGCGCGTCCTTGCTGCGTGGACGCAACAGGCTTCGCAGTTCCGAACCAAGCAACCGCTCGGAAGCCGGCTCCAGCAGCTGGTGTACGTCGGCGGGCACCTCAAGATCGTAGTAATGCAGCTCGCCGCAGCAACGCGGACCGGCACCGGTCAACAGGCCCTGCTTCATGCCGATAAAGGTGGCTGTTGCACGCGCTTCGATCGCATCCCCCAGCACCGCGCCGGTATCGGCACAAAGCCCAGAAGGAATGTCCACCGCCACAACCGGCCTGCCGGAGGCGTTCAGCTGCGCAATCACCTGCGCATAATCGCCGCGCACCGGCCCAGCAAGGCCGGTGCCCAGCAGGGCATCGACATACACATCCGCATCCAGCGCCATCTCCGGCTGATACTGCTGTACCCGGACGCCCTGAGCCTCGCAGACTTCGTACGCCTTGTGCGCATCACCGGTCAAAAGCGCCGGCGATTTCAATGCAATCACCTCGACTGGAATCTGCCGCATCGCCGCCAGCGTCGCCACCAGATAGCCATCACCGCCGTTATTGCCGGCCCCGCAGAGCACCAGCAGGCTCTGCCCGCGCAGCAACCCCGGACAACACTCGAGCAGCAGCCCGAAGGTTGACGTCGCCGCGCGCCGCATCAGGGTAAAACCTTCGATACCCAGATCGTCGATGGCATAACGATCGAGTGCGCGGACCTGTTCGGCGGTATAAAGCGCCTGTGGTAAACTGTCGGACATTGTTTCTCCCCCTCCCCATGCAAGGCTGACGCTAAGTATATGTCAGCTCATTCCAGCGTCTCGACCCGAAATCATGCCATGACCGCTTGCACACTCACGGATCCTGTTGCACTGAGCCTCGCTATCAAGGACTGGGCGAGGGAGCTCGGCTTTCAGCAACTGGCCATCACCCGACCCGACAGCCGCCCCCACGGAGAGCGTCTTGATCGGTGGCTGGCCGATGGCTACGCCGGCAGCATGGATTATCTCGAGCGCCACAGGGCGCTACGCCATGATCCTGCAACCCTGCAACCGGGTACCCAACGCATCCTCTGTGTGCGTATGAACTGCCAGCCACCGGCCGTCGAGGCGCTGCGTATCCTCAACAGCAGTGACAAGGGCTATATCGCCCGCTATGCGCTGGGCCGCGACTATCACAAGCTGATGCGCAA
>CAYWUD010000400.1:0-2429 GCA_964461355.1 uncultured Pseudomonadales bacterium
CGTAGAAACACGAGCAGCTGTTACAGAGGTATTTCCTGGGTTAGTAACAACAGACCAATTAAAAATTGGATCTGGAACAATTCCCTCTGGAACAATTTCTGCAGAAACCTGAGTTCGTCCTGTACCCTTAGGCATCCATAGTGGCTGATCATCTTTAAAACGGATTCCCGCAACAGTAATGGTGTAAGAGGCAGAGAGTCCTGTAGCAGGATCTTGAGCCGTAATCACAACATTTTCTTCAACTGACATACCCTTTAAGGAAGCAGTTAGGTCTCCATTATCGGTAATAGCGAGAGGTTTTTTAGGCTCACTACTCCACTGTAAATCAAGGGTTAGACTCTCAGAAGAGCTTAACTTAGCCTCAAGTTTGAGGGTATCTCCGGTAAACATATACTCAAGAGCAGACTCCCCTGCTACAGGAACAAGGGTAAAGTCTACGGCCTCTAAACTGTGAGATTTGATAATACCGGTAGTACCATCAGTTACAGTGGCAGTAGCTGGACCAACTGCTCCTTTAGCCTTTAAAAGACCATCGGTAGCAAGAGAAATAACCTTATCTCCAGCTGTTAGCTTCCACGCCTCCTCTGCATTAAGACCAGCACTTCCTGGAAGTATCTGAATATCGAGGTTTGCTTCTCCGTTTGCAGATGAGATGTGTGTTGGAGCATTAACAATTTCAATATCTACCACATCAAGTGGGTAGAAAATCTCATGACCAGTTTTCTTATCTACTCCACGAATATTTGCAGTACCATAGTCTGCACCACCCACAACTTTACCACTGCTCATATCTACGGTAGCAAATGCCTCATTATCAGAGGTCCACTCCATATCTGATGTGATACCTGCTGAGGCAGGAAGGATTTCTAAGTACTCAGAGAGATCAATTGATTTTGTTACAGGAACCCAACTCTTAGCCTCTGCTTTTTTGATGAGTTCTACAACCGTAATATTCTTCTCAACTGAGAGTCCTGTAGTATTGTCAAACACAACTATAGTTGCTGTCTCCCCTTCTCCATGACGACCAGTTCCTTTTACTTTACTTCTACTGTTATCGGGATCTCCCTCAAAAATACTTACATTATTGGTACTTCCTGGGGTTGAATATGTGAGGAGTAGAGCAACATCATTGGCTACGCTTTCTGGCATATTTGCAGGAAGCAGAGAAACGGCAAGTGGTTTCTGCTGCCCCTTAGCAACCCAAGAGTCAAGGGACACGGTAAGGTCTACCAACGTAATATCGTGGGATATCGTATCGTTAGTTACTGCATCGGTTCCCATAATGGTTATGGTAGAAGGAAGAGTTCCAGCGGTTACTACACCCGAATCACTAACCTTTACTACATCGGGATTTATGTTATCCCAGCTCATTTCTGGGGTAATATTCACTGCGGCTGGCAACATTTGTACCTGAAGTGTAGTTTGGGTAAAGTTTCCACCTTCTCGGGTTAACCAGCTTCGAGGCTCTGTTCTAAATGAGAGCTTTGTAATGTATACGAGTCTTGAATCAACCACGACTGCGCCATCGGCTGCCCCATTTGCTGTTGCAATTACCTCTACAAATCCTGGATTATCTCCCGCAGTAAACAGTCCTGTATTTGGATTAATCTTTGCCAAACTTTGGTCAGATTCTGAAGATATACTCCATGTAATGCTTTTATCACTGGCGTAATGAGGACCAACGGTGGCCTCTAACTGAAGTGTTCTTCCTACAGTAACTCTTGCTTTATCACTCTTTTCAAAGTTTGGTACGGATATTGCAATATCCTTAGCTGGAGAGTCTGTTATAGAGAGCGTATGTGTTGCTTCCAACCCATCATAGGTTGCTGCAATTGTTACTATTCTAGGAGCTGCTCGTAAAACTCTTGCAGGAAGATCCTCTGGCTTTTCTGCTGCGGTTACGTATCCTCGTTTGTCCGTATTATTTACCCAAGCAAATTCCTCTTTCCAGCTTGACCAGTCTGCCTCAATAGTTACGGTTTTTCCTTCAGGTAGTAGCACTGCATTAAGCTGTACACCAAGTCCTTCAGATACAGTATCACTTCCTCTTATCTCAAGAGCTCGTACCGTAATTACCTGAGAATATTTCATTCCTGTTACATCGGTTGCGGAAATAGAAACCTCTCCAGCTCCTACAGGAGTTACAGAAACCGTGGAAGATCCAGCTACAAAAGAGATAGTTCCTACCGTATCTGCAGAGGTACCCCACTCATCTATTTTTGGAGTTCCTGATCCTTCAGGAATGTATTTTGCAACAATCTCAAAGGGCTCGGTCGCAGACTTATTTACCACGTTTGAGGCAAGATCAAATACGAGTTCTCGTACCACTACTTTGTGGGTTTCTGTAAGAGCTTCCCCTTCAGATCCAAGGGCTGTTGCTTTTACGGTTACCGTTCCTGCGGATACTCCGGTTACCACTCCTGCTTGGG
>CAYWUD010000401.1:0-2428 GCA_964461355.1 uncultured Pseudomonadales bacterium
CCCATTGCGATACTGCCGATCGCAGCGATCAGGCAGGTGACCACGAACACCGCCTGGGTATCCATGCCGGCCGCGCCGAGAATCTGCGGGTTGACGAAGACGATGTAGACCATCGTCATAAAGGTGGTGATACCGGCGATAAACTCCGTCGTTTGCGTTGTACCGTGGGCCTTGAGTTTAAACAGGCGCTCCAGCAAGCCGCCGGAGTACTCCTCCGCGCGGCCTGTTTCTTCTACTTCGATGGACGGTTGCATGCTCAGGTTTCCTCTCTCAACAGTTGACGCTCCGGCGTGCGGTCGCCGGCGTTCGATCACAGGTGTTTGTTGCGTGGTTCGCTGCCCTGCAACGAATCAATTTGTTTGCTCTTAGTGGCCAAACTTTTTTCTGTGAACGTGAAGTTGTATTTTTAGAGGCTCCCTGAAACCCGGAGCTTGATGCAGATCATTGGGGCATCGGCCCCGAAGCGGCGAAGCTGCTGAATATTTCAGCAATTGTTCGGCTTTGATGAATTGGCGCCAAAATAGCGGACTTCGGCCATTTTTCCAGAAGATAAATTCATAATTACCCCCGGATTGATGAACATGACCGCCACCCCCTTAACCCGCGCCCGCAGTATGATTGCACCCACCCGCGCGCAACCCGGATGCACCCGCCGATGACCAGACTCAGCAAGGGCCGTGGCCGCCCGAAGACGGATACCCAGCGCAGCTGCAGCCAGGATGCCATCCTCACTGCGGCACGCCAGCTGTTCATGACCCGGCCCTACCAGAAAGTGACTACGCGCCTGATTGCCGAAACCGCGGGGGTCGACATGGCCCTGATCAGCTATTACTTCGGCGGCAAGGAAGGGCTGTACAAGGCGGTATTCGACGATCTGTACCGGCCGTTCTTCCAGCGCCTGAACGCCATCGAGCGCCGCTCGAGCGAGGCCAATACCATCGAGGAGCTGTTTATGACCATCCTCGATCTGGACCTGCGGTATCCGGAACTGCTGGGGATCATCTACAAGACCCTGGTCCTCAACGACGGGCCCAAGCGCGACTTTATCCAGGAGCAGATCCTCTCCTATACGGACCGCATCCATGTGCGCATCTTCAGCGCCCTGCAACAGAACGGTTTTATCGCCGCCGACCTGGACCCGGAGCTGCTCAAGGACAGCTTCAACGCCCTGGTGATGACCCCGTTCTTCTTCTATCCGCTGACCAGTGAGCAGCAGAGTCAGGAGGAGACGATCGCCTATATCGAACGGCTCTACCGGCAGAATATCCGCCTGTTTCTGCAGGGCTGCGCCACACCGCAGCCCCGGTAACAGGCCGGCGGAGTGGCGTCTGCACGCACCCGCCATTGTTACGGTGCACGAGGGTTCAGGCCATTGATTGCGTAAAGGGCACCGGCCCCTCCCTGCGCGCACGATGCCCCTGCTGCTAGCATCGCTCGGCGCTATCGAAACAAGGGGACATGGCCGGCATGAATCATCTCTACACCTATATCGACGCACTGCAACAGATCAGCGGCCCGGTGCAGCTTGTTCAGCAAGAGATGCACGATCGCTCCTACCGCGAAGAAGGCATGCAGGTGGTCTGCCAGGAGTTCCGTTACCGCTTTTCCAATCAGGTGGTGCTGCAAAAAATGATCGAGTTCGACGAGCTGCCCGAGTCCGAAGGACCCGCGCCAGCACTCTGCCCCGAATGCTGGATCAGCTACCGGGTGCTTGAGCCCAGCGCCTGCCAGATCGAGCCATCCGAAAAGAAGTTCACCAGCCGCTGCCAGGAACGCTATTGGCTGAACGCCCAGCGTGCCCATTATGGCCAGCGCCGCCCGGGGCGCTGCTAGCGGCGCGCGCCTACGCTCGGGGTGTACCCGCCGTGCGAGAACGGCATCCCGAGCCGGTACCGGCTGTGGATAGACAAATAACGGTTTTGCCGACCCCGCAACCCCAGTAAACTAGGCGGTTATAACCATTCCTAGCAGGTGCCTGCCACCTGCAGACACAGCAACAGCCTGACGGATTCTGATTATGCCGGAGTATCGTTCCAAGACCTCCACCGCCGGTCGCAACATGGCCGGCGCCCGCTCCCTGTGGCGCGCCACCGGGATGACCGACGGGGATTTCAACAAGCCGATTATCGCCGTGGCCAACTCCTTTACCCAGTTCGTGCCCGGTCACGTGCACCTGAAGGATCTGGGTCAGATGGTCGCCCGCGAGATCGAAAAAGCCGGCGGCGTGGCCAAGGAGTTCAACACCATTGCGGTCGATGACGGTATCGCGATGGGCCACGACGGCATGCTCTACTCGCTGCCGAGCCGCGAAATCATTGCCGACTCGGTCGAGTACATGGTCAACGCCCACTGCGCCGATGCGCTGGTGTGCATCTCCAACTGCGATAAGATCACCCCCGGAATGCTGATGGCGGCGATGCGCCTTAAC
>CAYWUD010000402.1:0-2420 GCA_964461355.1 uncultured Pseudomonadales bacterium
CTAGCAGACGTCCAAAGTATCCTGGGAATTGTAGCTTTGGGCTTAGATAGATTCGTGATGCGTAGAGTAGGGTGATAAGCATAAACCCTCTTCCTGCACCACGTTCTACGGCTCCTAGGGTAATGGGGAATGACCCAACGGTATAGATAACTTTTCCAAATGGTGTTAATAGGTGTATTGTAATGAGAGATGCTAAAATAATAACATTAGGGAGTAATCTAAATTTTTTGCCTCCAATAAGGGAGTTTATAATCATAATAAGAGCTAGTACTCCTCGAATATAGGGGTCCCGTTCTAATCCTACGGCTATCATTGTAAGGAGTCCTGCAAAAAATAAAATTTTTGGAGATATTTCTCTATGTACCCAAGACCCCTTAGGAGCTTTTACTTTTGATGATTTATCTTGTTTGTTCATAGTGTTGTTGTTCATGGAATTCTTACCTTGGTAACCCATTTTGAGTGCTGGGTAAAACGTAATGCCATAATTCCCAGTATGGTGGAGGATATAACTCCTGCACCAAGAAAAATAGGAGCCATAAGCCACACATCTTTTCCAAAAAGAAGTAGCTGAGCAACCAGAAGTTGTATAATATTTCCCGTAATGGCTCCCATTACACTTATTCCTATTAAGGATACTTTTGGAACTTTGGCGTAATAGAGCAGCATCATAACCAATCCAGAGGCAAAGGTTCCACCAAAGGAAAAGAGTAGTAGGTGGCTAAAGAGTGTTCCATGAATAAGTCCTTGCCCAACAACCTTCATTACTAAGAGAATCAGTACTTCCTTTGGGGATAGAAAAGTAAGACCAATAAGAATTGGGAGATTAGCCACACCCAGTTTGAGAAAGGGGAGTGGTTTAGGTATCATATACTCAATGGTTGCCATAAATAGAACCATTGCTCCAAGTACTGCAAGCCTTCTCTGTCTGAGTGCTAGCACCTCTTGGGATTCTTTTGGAGAGTTAGAAGCTGATTTCATCAAGGGTCTCCGTATCTGTGGGCGTATTATTTGCAATAATGGTAAGAAAAATAACGTTTGGTAGGCAGGCATTCCACATGCCTGGAGTGGTAAGAGGGGGGCTTTGTACGCAGAGTTTATCGGGGCAAGGTGAGTCCAGCACATCTGCACCCTCCTCTGATATCTTAATAATTGTATCACCTAGAGGACCAGGAAATGCGTAGGTTCCATACTCATTCATGGAGTATAGGTATACTCCATTTTCTGTGGTAACTTTGAGTGAAGGTTCTCCTGTTCCCTTTGCGTATGTGTTCCATGAAACTCCCACAATAATAGCAATGACCATAAGAATTATTCCAATATCCCCAATCTTAAAGTAGGAGTATTTTTTCTGTGTATTTTCTAAGCTACTCATGGCTACTCCACAATGGTAAAGGAGTCATCCTCTAGGGTAAACACTTTTAGGAATCCTGGGGTGGCGCGTATAGATAAATCCTTTGTAACAAAGGCAGCTTCAATACCCTCTGTATTCCTGGCAAGGGCAAAGCCCTCTTCTAAGCCCATGGCAAAGAGAGTCGTTGAGTATCCATCTCCATCTACTGATTCATCAGATAAAATGGTTACTTGCAAAATATCGTTGTCTACGGGGTATCCAGTTTCTGAGTCTAAGATATGGTGGTATACAACTCCATCTACCTCCATAAATCGCTCATAGGTGCCTGAAGAAACAATGCTAGTATCTTTAACTTTAATAATTCCCAAAGGGATATTTCTTGCTGCTAGGGGGTTTTGTACTCCAATAAGAAAGGGTTTGTCTCCTGGCTTAGATCCCACGGTAATCACATTTCCTCCTAGGTTTATTAAAGCTTGGGAAATACCTTTCTCTTGTAATTTCTCTACAACCTTATCTCCAATGTATCCCTTTGCAATAGCACCTAAATCAATAGACATACTCTTACCAATTTGTACGGTCTGGGCTGTTGTATCTACCAACACTTTTTGATAATCAACTAAGGGGAGGAGTGCTTGAATTTCCTCATACTTTGGCAGGTACGGTTGAATTCCCCCTATATCCCAGAGAGAAACCAAGGGTGCTATGGTTGGCTCAAACCTACCTTGTGATAACTTACTAAACTCTAATGCTTTTGCAAGAAGTTCAGAGGTTGCGTGAGTTACCTGCACCGGTGCAGGAGAGGAGGACTGCCCCTCTTGATTGATTCTGTATACATCACTTCCCTCTATAGTTCTGCTAAAGGTTTTTTCCAGTTCATCAATATAGGAAAAAATCTCGGGGAATATTGAAGTATCATTGGAGTCATAAATCTTTATTGATACCACGGTGCCTAGAGCAAAGCTCTGGTCATGAATATAACCAGAGCTTACCGTTGTGGTCTCTTCTGAAGAGTTACAACTCAGTAATAACATACTTAATAGAAGTATAATAATTGTACGTTTCATAGCGT
>CAYWUD010000403.1:0-2404 GCA_964461355.1 uncultured Pseudomonadales bacterium
AAAATATCGAGCCGCCGGTACAGGGGGCCGAGCAGCAAGCCGGCCGTGACGGTGAGCGAGACGCCGAATCCTCTGCGCGTGAGCGGCCTTCGGCACCCGAAGAGCCTGGGCTTGATGATGTCGATCTTGAGCAGGTGCGCGAGCTGTCAGCGCGGGATCGTGAAGTGCGTGCCCATGAACAGGCCCATGCTTCGGTGGGTGGCAGTCTGGCCGGAGCCGCCAGCTTCAGTTATGCGCGCGGCCCCGATGGGCGTCAGTACGCGGTCGGTGGCGAAGTGTCGATCGACACCACGCCGGTTCCGAACAACCCCGAAGCAACGATCCGCAAGGCGCAGCAGATTCGCCGCGCCGCCCAGGCGCCGGCCAATCCGTCGGCTCAGGACCGCCAGGTGGCAGCCCGAGCCATTCAGATGGAGATCGAGGCGCGGCTGGAGCTGGCCCGTGAACGGCGCGAGCAGGTGCAGCAGGATCCGCGTAGCCGCGCCGCGATCGACATGTACCGTGAGCTGACCCGCATCGGCCGCAGCCTTGACGAGTTTCCCGATCTTGAGCAGGTGATCGACGCGCGCGCCTGATTCCTGTGTGCCGGTGCTCAGTGTCCGAGCGCCATCTTCCTCTCCATCTTTCTGCATCTACCCTTAGAGGTGTGGCCTGTCGGTTCATGGCTTCAGGGAGGTGTGCGATGGTGGCCTATAAAGCGCCGTTACGGGAACTGCAGTTCGTGCGCGAGGAACTGCTCGATTACAGCGGGCATTATCAGCGCCTGCCGGGCTACGAGGAGGCAACGCCGGAACTTGTCAGCGCGATTCTGGAAGAGGCGGGCCGTTTTTGCGAAGAGATTCTGGCGCCGCTCAATCAGGTGGGGGATCAGCAGGGCTGTCGCCTGCGCGAGGATGCGGTCGAGACGCCCGCCGGGTTTCGTGAGGCCTATCAGCAGTATGTCGATGGCGGCTGGCCGGCGCTGGCACAGCCCCTCGAGTATGGCGGTCAGGGTCTGCCCGAATCGCTTGAACTCGCCCTGAGCGAGCTGCTCGGTGAAGCCAACTGGGCCTGGGCGATGTATCCCGGTCTCTCCCATGGTGCCATGAACACCCTCAAGGCCCACGGTACCGAGGTCCAGAAGGAAACCTACCTACAGCCCCTGATTTCCGGGCGTTGGTGCGGCACCATGTGCCTGACCGAACCCCACGCGGGCTCTGATCTGGCGCTCTTGAAAACCCGCGCCGAACCCCATGCCGATGGCAGTTACCGGCTGTTCGGCAACAAAATCTTCATTTCCGCCGGTGAGCACGATCTGGCCGAGAATATCGTGCATATCGTACTGGCGCGGCTGCCCGATGCGCCGCCCGGCACGAAAGGGATTTCGCTGTTTATCGTGCCCAAGTTTCTGCCCGATTCCGAGGGTGCGCCCGGTACGCGCAATGGCGTCTACTGCACTGCCATCGAGCACAAGATGGGGATCCACGGCAATGCCACCTGCGCGCTGAGCTTTGATGATGCCACGGCCTTTCTGATCGGCCCGCCGCACAAGGGGCTTTCGTGCATGTTTACCTTCATGAACATGGCGCGGATGGGCACGGCCCTGCAGGGACTGGCTCATGCCGAGGTGGCGTTTCAGGGGGCGCTGCGCTATGCCCGCGAACGCCTGCAGATGCGCGCCCTGAACCAGCCGGCCTGCCCGGATCTGCCGGCCGATCCGATACTGGTGCATCCGGATGTGCGGCGCATGCTGCTGACGATCAAGGCCCTGAGCGAAGGTAATCGGGCTCTGCTGTATTACACCGAACGTCTGGTGGATCAGGTGGCTTGTCTCGGGGATGGGGACGAGCGTGCGCGGGCCGACCTGCTGCTGGGCTTTCTGACCCCGATCTGCAAGGCCTTTGTCACCGAAACCGGGTTCGAGTGCGCCAACCTGGGGATGCAGGTGTTCGGCGGACACGGCTATATCCGTGACTGGGGGATGGAGCAGCAGGTGCGCGATGCGCGTATCTCGACCATCTACGAAGGCACGACCGGCATCCAGGCGTTGGATCTTCTGGGGCGCAAGGTGCTGCTCAGTCGCGGCGCGCCGCTGAAGCGGTTTTGTGCCGAAATCGGAGCGTTCTGTCAGGCGCACCGCGATCATCAGGCGCTGGCCGCTTTCCTGCCGCGCCTGGCAGAGGTGAACAAGAGCTGGCAGGAGATCACGCTGCAGATCGGTATGCAGGCACTGAAAAATCGTGAAGAGGTCGGCGCGGCCGCGTACGACTATCTGATGCTGTCCGGTTATATCTGTCTGGCCTATCTCTGGGCGGATATGGCGCGGGTGGCTGCTCAGGCGCTGGCTTCCGATACCGAGGAGCAGGACTTTTATCGCGGCAAATTGGAGACGGCGCGCTTTTTCTATCAACGTATTCTGCCCCGG